>DHLT01000324.1 GCA_002405405.1 Ignavibacteria bacterium UBA4661
GTCAAAGCAACATACTCGAATGATTTCAAGTATTTCATGATTTGCTCTTTATGTTCTGCTAAAGGTCGAACGACAAAGACATTATTTTTTTTATCAAGGACAAACAGTGGTTTTACTTCAAGTGCAACGCGTACTTCTTCATTGCGTTTCGAGAGAGTAAAGTCAATGGCACCCCCTTCACCGGCAGTGCTTTGCGGATAGAGGGTAACACCACCGAATTGTTGCAAAGAATGTTTTATAATCAACTCAGTAGCCGCTTCTGGCTGAGAAGATTCATGAAGAGCTTGAATGTAATGCCGAACGACATTGGCTTCAAAACCAAGTTTATCAGGGTGTGCTAAGGAAGAAGGCACAAGCGATGATTGCTGGAGAAGCAATGATAAATCTCGGTAGAAGAAAGAGTCGGGAGAATCTGATTCGATGGTATGACCGAGAATAGTACTTTCTTGAGCGGACACATCAGGAACTACGCTCGTCAAAGTAGAATCTTCAGGAGCAGTATGTTGCTTCTTTTTTGGTTGTTTCTTTTTAGTACTTTTTGTCGTTTCAGAAGAAGTTTTTGTTGCATCATCAGACTCAAAAAGAGCAAACATAGGACTAGAATAAAATTGAGTAAGTAGATTTAAACTGTTGATACAACACATTATTCCTAAATGATATATCCTTACTCTGTACCGAAGATTTTCTTGGCTTTCAAGACTTCGGGATGCATTTCTTCTTTGCGTTTGGTTTCGAGTCGATCAGCTTCGATTTGCCCTTCGTAAATATCCTTTGGAGCGGCATACGAGTGAATGTTATACGGATCGACTTGTTCTTCCGGCTCCGGTTCGGGGCGACTGAAATCTTCGGGCTGTTCATCGAATTGCAGGACGATCAACCGACCGCAGGTGCAGTTGATTTCGATTTTTTCGATGTCATTGTTCGGCGTGCGATGAATGAGAACAGTTTCACGATGTTCTTCGGTTTCATCGGTATCGCGGAGCTTTTCTTTCGAGACATCAACAAGAACACCGGTATCGACCACCAACTCTGATTTGACCAAACTACCATGTGGCATGCCAACGAGCGTGCCGGCAATCTCTTTCACCAAAAGATAATCCTTGAACTCTTTCTTCAGGCGTTCGGCTTCGTATTCCCTCGTAAATCGCTCAAAGGGATATGAATCAAAATCTGAACTCATGGTCGTACCTCACTAAAATGGAGAAATACAATGCGTAGTTATCTTGACAATATGGCAAAAAACACACCAAACTTTCATGTGGTTGTGCAAACTGTATTGCAGTCCTTATTTCACACCACCCATCATCGTTTTGATCTTGCTGGTAAAGAGAAGCACGAATGCACCCGACCCTGCCATAATACCGAACACGATGAAGAAAACAGTCGAGGGCGAGTAATGTTCAATGAATCCCGCCGCTTGACCTGCGAGGAAATTTCCCAAGGAAGCACCTAAAAACCAAATACCCATTGCTTGGCTGACATATTTCGGCGGCGAGAGTTTGGTTACGTTCGACAAACCGACAGGGCTGAGGAAAAGTTCACCAACAGTGTGAATGCAGTACACGGCACGCAACCATAAGGGAGAAATTTTATTCTCACCCGAAGCAGAGAGCGCCGCAAAACCAAGAAGCGCGACCCCTGCCCCGGCAATAATCAACCCCCATGAGAGTTTTGCAGGGCTGGAGGGTTGTTTGTCACCGAGCTTTACCCATAGTGTTGCAAACACCGGAGCCAAGAGCAGAATAAACATGGCATTCAGCGATTGGAAATACGAAGTGGGAATTTCCCAGCCGCCGATCATACGGTTTGTCAAATCGCGAGCAAAGAGTGTAAAGGTTGTTCCTGCTTGTTCAAAGCCACCCCAGAAAATTGCTGACATGAGGAAAAACAAACCAATGACACCGAAACGTTTTTTTTCGGCGAGATCCAAGTCACCACCGCGAAAAACTGAAGCAAAAAATGCCACCGGAAGGAGGACAAAAATAATGCTGACAGTTGTTTTAATTTGCGTAACGGTGGGTACAAAAATTCCGGTCATCGATAGCAGGAAAAGTCCACCAATGATACCGACGAGTACGGTTGTTGCAACCATCAGTGTTTTGAGGGCTTGTTTCCGCTCCGGTGAGTCATTCATATCGACCACGCCAACATGCGCGATACTGGCGGAGGTAACTTTGTACCAAACTAACCCAAGTAGCATACCAATACTCGATGCCGCAAAACCCAGATGCCAGTTAATTTTCTCACCAAAAAAACCAACGACAAATGGTGCAACAAAAGCACCTGCATTGATACCCATATAAAAAATTGAAAAGCCCGCATCACGTTTTGCAGGTTCATCTTTGCCATATAATGCACCGACCATTGCGCTGACATTACCTTTGAGTAAACCTGTACCAAGTGCGATAATTACCAGACCCGGGAAAAAGAGTGTACTGCTGATCGCAATTAATCCATTTCCTGCAGAAATAAGAATACCGCCGTAGAATACCGCATTTTGTTGTCCGATGAGACGATCTGCTACCCAACCGCCACCAACCGTTGCAAGATATGCCATCGAAGTGTACAAGCCATAGATCAGACCCGCTGTATTCGCATCCATGCCAAGCCCTGCGCTTGCCACCGGTGCAGTCATAAAGAGCAAAAGAATTGCTCGCATACCATAGTATGAAAAGCGTTCCCAGAATTCTGTAAAAAAGAGCGTTGCTAAACCTTTGGGATGTCCGAAAAATTGACCTTGCGGTTGGGCAGAGTTAGATGTTTGCGCCATAGCGTATGTCCGTGAAAAGTGAAGAGGAAATGATTGTTCTCGTATGTATCGGTAAGAAAAAACTTGCTCCGCTGAAATATGCTTGCACACCACCTAAATTATCATCACGTTTGTTGTGCAAAAAGAAAAATGTTAGTATGCAGAAAAATTACCCCAAAAAGACCATACAAACCAACCCCCAAATCATCCTTTCGAAACGACTGACAGTGTATTGGTGTTCTTCTTTGTTGTAACGATAATACCAGTAAGAAGCAGAATAGTATTCATTTAAAACTTGTACGGATATCTTTATGAATTTCTTGTCGATAAGTCTTCGCCGTGTGCTCGCTGTAGCCTTGACAGTATTTGCGAGCTACGATATGATGTACGCGCAAAAAGTGCAGAAACCTTTTTTACAGTCTGCTGATATTCATCCGAATTATTGGAATGTATCCAAGCAATACAATGCATACTTCGATCAACTCAAAGAAGAAATTCTTACACAAGATCCCTCTAATACTAATCCGCTCAAAGGAACGGGATATAAAGTCTTCAAGCGCGAAGAATGGTTTTGGCGAACAAGAGTTGATGGCAATGGTAATTTCCCACCGGCAGATAATATCTATCGTGCATATCAACAGATACAGCAACAAGAAACAGAGAATCAAAAGAATCCTGCACTTGCTCAATCTGCATGGCGAGAGTTAGGTCCGACAACTGCACAGGGCGGATACTTTGGTATAGGGCGTGTGATGCGCATTGTACCTGAGCCGGGAAGTACGACACGATGGTGGGTATGTTCGGCAGGTGGTGGTGTATGGCGCACAACCAATAGCGGTACCTCATGGAGTGCTGTAGGACATACATCCTTGCCGACTTTGAGTACAAGTGATCTAGTCTTTGATCCTGACTTTGCAACAAATCAAACAGTATATCTCGCCTCCGGTGATTATGTCGGAAGCGGCTATAGTGGTGGACAAAACAGTGTAGGAATATTGAAATCGACCAATGGCGGTACAACATGGACAACAACCGGATGGACAATCAATGCTTCCAGTAATTGGCGGATTGCGCGCTTGCTCATGAATACTCAAACCAAACGGTTAATTGCTGCCGCTAATGCCATGATACGGTACTCTGATAATGGCGGTACGACATGGACAGATGCAACAGGGATTACTTTCGGGACTGTCTTTCGTGATATGATGTTCAAGGCAGACGATCAAACGGTATTGGTCGCGGGAACAAGTGATGGGCGCATATTTCGTTCGATCAATAGCGGTACTTCATGGACAATGGTTCAGCAAGTACCAACGAATGGGGGGCGGGTTGCTTTGGGTTCGAGTATTGCAAATCCTAGTCGTATGTATGCTGTTGTAGCCAATTCATCCACTGATGGTCTACATTCCTTCTGGCGTTCGGATGATGCCGGTGTAACATGGAGTGTGGTGTATCAACCAACGAGTTTTTCTTCTACCAATCCGAATATTCTCAGTGGAACACGCCAAACACAACAAACAAGTACTTCTACAAGTGGGCAGGGCAGTTATGATCTGTGTTGTGCGGTATCGCCTACCGATGCCAATCTTGTAGTGGTTGGTGGGGTAAACTTGTATCGTACAGCGAATGGTGGCACAACGTGGAATCAAATTTCGCATTGGTCAAGCGTGTCGGGAGTGCCGACTGTTCATGCTGACCACCATACATTAAACTATGTTTCGTCTTCCTTATTACTTATTGGGACGGATGGTGGAGTGTATTTCTCAGCAAATGATGGTACAAGTTTTACCGAACGGAATCAAGGCTTAGCTATTACTCAGTTCTATCGCTTAGGTGTTTCAGCAACGGCTAATTCCAGCATATTAGCGGGCGCACAAGATAACAGCTCATGGTTACTTACGGGTTCAACATGGACAAATACTGCCGCTACGGGCGATGGCATGGAACAACTGATCAGTTATGCGAATGGTAATGAAATGTACACAGCATCATATTATGGTGATATTCAGCGTAGCACCAATGGCGGCAATTCATGGACGGCATGGTTGCGAAGCGATGGGACGAATCAAAACGAAAAAGGCGATTGGGTTACACCGTATATTCAACATCCTGCAAATCCTTCGACTATCCTTGTTGGAAAATTAAATGTATGGGAATGGAATGGTACAGTGTGGTCAAATAAATCCAATAATCAGATTACACCCTCCGATGTCTCGATGGAAATTATTCGCTACGCTCCGAGTTCACCAACGACAATCTATGCTATTAAAAATGGTTTTTTGTGGGTAACAACAAATGATGGTGCAACATGGACGATGCGCACGCGACCAAACACGAATTTGATGATCACAAATCTTGATGTTCATCCAACTGATGCGAATCGTATTTGGGTTACCATTGGTGGATTTACGGGTGGTCGTGTATATGCCAGCAATGATGCGGGTGCAACATGGATTGATTTCTCGACAAATCTTCCACAAGTGCAAATGAGTACGATTCTCGTGCAACGCAATGCGCCTGAACGATTATATGTAGGACATGATGCCGGAGTACATTATCGGGATAATTCCACCAGTGGATGGCAACCACTGATGACGAGTTTGCCGAATGTGCCAGTAACGGAATTAGAAGCACAATATACTGCTAATGTTTTGCGTGCTTCGACGTACGGACGTGGTGCGTGGGAAACAGATCTTCTGGCAGCATCGAATTCCTCAACAGCACTGTCGCTTTCGCAAAACTCGGCATCTCTAACAGCGAATGGAGGTAATGTATCCATCGCTGTAACTAGTTCTGTTGCATGGTCGGCAAGCAGTAATCAGTCATGGTGTACGGTGAGCCCTGCCTCGGCTAGTAGTAGCGCAACATTGGTAATAACAGCACAGGCAAATACAAGTGCATCGACGCGGACGGCAACAATTACTGTCAGTGCAGGTGGCAGTGCACAAAGTATAACAATAACACAAGCCGGAGCAACTCCGGTGCTGTCAGTAAATACAAATACGGCAGGTGTTTCGGCAAGTGCAGGGTCGGCTACAGTGAATCTTACAGCTAATGTTATATGGACGGCGAGTAGCAATCAGTCGTGGTGTACAGTCAGTCCCGCAAGCGGGAATGCTAATGCAACATTAACAATCAGTGCAACGGCAAATACATCGATAAGTCAGCGTACAGCTACCATTACCATTAGTGGTACCAATGTTGCCTCTCAAACAATTACCTTTACGCAAACAGCCGCTTCATCCAATCTTTCACTGAGTACCAATGCTCTTAGTGTTTCTGCCAATGGTAGTACGGTGACAGCGAATGTCTTGAGTAATCTTGCTTGGTCGGCAAGCAGCAATCAGTCATGGTGTACGGTAACGCCAAGTACAGGTACAAATAATGGTACTCTCACGATGGTCGTGCAAGCAAATACAACAAATACGGCTCGTACAGCAACTATTACGGTGGCAAGCCCCGGAACAAGCACACAACTCTTAGTTATTACACAAGCAGCGCGTTGTGGCGGCACGCTTCAGCAAGAAACAGGAACGATTTCTATTGGTGCTAACTATGAAGATAATGCAGACTGTCGTTGGCTTATTCAGCCACCGAGCGGTAATCGTATTCGCTTGAGTTTTACATCATTCTCGACAGAGACAGATTATGATTTTGTTACAGTCTATGATGGTGCGGATATAACAGCACCCGTGTTGGGGCGGTGGAGTGGTACTACGCTTCCGCAAAGTGTACAGTCTTCAGGTAGCGCTATGCTTGTTCGTTTTACATCAGATGAAAGCGTACAAGGACAAGGTTGGTCAGCAAGTTTTGCATCAATTACTCCCTCAGTGCTGACTGTTACGCCCTCTGCAATTGTTTTATCGGCATCTGCAGCATCAACGACTGTTTCGGTGAATAGTAATGTTGCATGGTCGGTGAGTAGTAATCAATCATGGTGCACAGTAACGCCGACATCCGGTACGAATACTAGTTTTTTTACTATTACTGCTCAAGCTAATGCCACAGTCAGCACTCGGCAAGCAACGATTACCGTAAGCGGTTCTGGAGTACAATCGCAAACGATAACTGTTACTCAATCGGGTGCAAATTCTCTGTGTGGTGATGTCAATCTTGACCGTATTATCAATCTTGCTGATGTTACTCTTGTTGCCCAGCATGATGTTGGTAGCATTCTTCTTTCCTCAGTACAGCAACAAGCCGGCAATGTCAACAATGACATAAACTGTGATATTCGTGATGCAGCATTGCTTGCACGGGTTCCTGCGGGCTTAAATACGGCAAATCCTCCATTCCCAAATGGCTGTCGTGCAGTCAATGCAGTTACAGCAAATGAAAAGTCTGATATTCAATCTACCTTAACTCAGACAGGTGTTACACTGCTCTTGCCTACAGATGCAATTACCACAACCGCACGTGATTCCGTCTTTACGCTCGCAGTTCGTATTAATGGCGGTGCGAGTGCAAATGCCTCGGCATGGTCTTTGGGACTAAGATATGACAGCACAGTGATTCGTTTGACAGATGCCTTTCTTGATGGAAATACAGTCAGTTCGGCTTCTTCGCCTCTTCTTGTGAATGCGACTTTGCCTAACGAATTACGCTGTGCTTGGTACACTACGGGTACGCCAATTAATCGTGATGGTGTGCTGGTATGGCTTCGTGGGGTAGGTCGTCGACGTGGAACAACGACAACAACAATTTCTGCAAGCCGTGTTATTATCGGTGATGTTTCTGCGAATGTTTCCGGTGGTCAAATCACGACCGGTATTGCTCGTAGTGCTTCAGGAAATGTTCAAGTTCGTATCGTACCTCAGCCGCTTACCGACCAAGGTAGTGTTGATGTCACCCTTGCGCAATCAGGTCAAGTGCAGTGCATCGTCAGCGATATGCTCGGTCGAATCGTCATGCAAACATCGACTGAACGCTTTGGTGTGGGTACGCACACATTTGCATTGCCACAAGGTCTGGTAGCCGGTATGTATCATGTTCGTTTGGTAGTCGGAAGCGAGGTTATATGCACCCAAGCAGTCGTTGTACGCTAGGAAATGAATCTTTTCTTCCGAGGATCGCAGACTTGGCGAGAATTTCGGCAAGAAGTGATGGTTGTTGATAGCATTGATTTTTTTCTATCTTCTATCCAATATGTTTCAATGCCTCACGAACACTGAGTGGTGCCAGAGTGTGGGTTGAAACAAATGTGCGCACACTATCGGGATTGGTGCGAGCATATTGTCGTAGTGCCCAGCCAATGGCTTTTTGCAAAAAGAATTCCTGTGAGTCAGCAACACGGAGAATATACTCATAGAGCAATGCTTCGTCAGTTGCTGATTTATATTTGAGCTGAAAAATAATGGCAGTGCGTTGCAACCACATATTACCTGAGTTCATCCAGCGTTCTGTCGCAGGGCGGATACGTGAGGGGTATCTTTGAAAATAAGCACCGGTGCAATCCGCCAAGCCATCAACACTATCCCACCATGATTTTGTCGTAATACATTCAGCCAGCAGATCTTCCAGAATCTGTTCAATGCGGTCATCAATATGATATTGTTTTGAGCGCAAACAATGCTCAACAATATCAATTGCTGTGTATTGATACTCACGATAGGGTAATGCCCACAGAATCCGCACCACAAAAGGCAAATCATGTTGCAACGGAACATGATACTGCTTGATAATCTCCGTAAGTGCCATGCGCCGTTCAGGTGACTTAATGCCAAGAAATTCCCATAGATTCCTCATGTATTGTTTCATTGGCTCGGCATTGTCAGCAGAAGAAAGGGGTTCTAATGTTTGTTGAATAAGTTTAGCATAATCACTGGCAGACAGCACTTGTCGTTGATGATTAGTGTGCATGGTTTTAATCATTGGATTATCAGGAGTAATAGTCAAGCGTTCTGCTAAATCATCTGTAAAGGAATGTAAAGCAATTGAAACCGAGGAATTATTATTCTCTGCAACTGTTTCAATGGGTATTGTTTCGATGAATGTAGTTGATAGTCTACCATGATGGAACAGTGATTGCTCCGATTCTACATCAGGAATCTCATCAATAATACTCGCTGTAGGAAAGCGAAAAAAACGATAATACAGGGAACTGCTCATAATGAATAAATACGCATGATATGCCAATAATAATGCTGTTGTCGAACGGTGATGAATGACATTCTAAGGAGCATGCCCGACCTGTATTTATCCGGCATAAATGGCATACTCCCCGAATGATTGCAATTTTTACCGTTGATATTTTTTAATGTATTGGTCGTAGAGGAATTTCTGTTTATTCATCAAATCGATTTTGCGCCCCTTCATGAAGGCATGTTCGATATTGTTGCCAAGCATATCAAGCGCATCACCAGTAGAAATAAAGAGTGTTGCATCTTTTCCTACAGCCAGTGTGCCCATTGTTTTATCAACACCAAGAATCTGTGCTACGTTAGAGCTGATGATTGCAACACCTTGTTCTTTTGGTAAACCATGTGCCACAGCGGTACCAGCTTCAAATGGAACATTCCGCTGCTGCCATGATCCATTCGAGCCAAGACAAAAGCGAACTCCTGCATTGTGTAAGATAGATGGCGTGCGATATGGCTGGTCAGCGGCTTCACCATTGCGATAGGGCAAACGATGTGTTTTGCGGAGGATGACTGATACACCGGCTTGTTTAATATTGTCTGCTATCATCCACGCTTCTGCGCCACCCAAAATAATCGGCGTAATACCGTATTCTTTGGCAAAGGAAATCGCTTGAAGAATTGCCTTTGCGTCATCTGCTTCGATTATCAGTTTGCGTGTGCCGGCAAAGACAGCACGCATCGCCTCGAGCTTTAGATTTTTCTTGTCTTGTGGTGCAGAGTTGTAAGCCTTTGCTTCGGCAAAAAATGTTTTTAATCGTGGTACCATTGCCCATGCAATGTGCATGGCAATGTCAGGAGCAAGTACAGCATCCTCCCAGTTCCATCCATCAAGAGCCATAAGCGAGGACATACCCGCAATCATACCGCCTTGAGGTACGGTCATCGCAGAAAGAACACCATTAAATCGAATTGTCGGAATGATATGCGAATCAGAGTTGTATGCAACAAGAGCACGTGCATGAGGATTTTCATCACCGACTTCATCATAGTCATTGGTAGAGCGTACCGCTTGTATTTCTGACAAGCCAAGAATAGAATTTGCTGCAATAAATCCGGGATAAATATGCTTACCTTTAGCTTGAATGCGTTCTGCATTGGCGGGGATCGTGACTTCAGTTTCTTTACCGAGAGCGGTTATCACGCCTTTGTCAAAAACAATCGTACCATTATCAATGACCGTTGTGCCATCACCGACATGCAGGGTTGCACCAATCAAAGCAATTGGTGTAGCTTGTGGGGTTGAGCGTTGAGGAATTTGCGCAGTCAGTGGAGCAAAGTATGCCAAACCACAAAACGCAAGAGTACATAGAGAAGAGAAAAGTGTACGCATGAGAGAGAAAAAGAAAATTCAAAAGAAAAATTCAAGATATGTAAAACACAAAAGCCAAGGGACAAGGTCATACGAGTGTATCCTTATCATTATCTGTATCTACCGTTCAACGGTATCACAATGATAATGGTCGTCCGTAAAGATTCTGCGAACGGGCTTTTGCACGGGCTTGCCTGAACGTTTTGCATCCAGCAATTTTTGAAGTAAACGTGAACGCTCTGTTTGTGCTCCTGTACGAAGTTGCGCATCGCGTTCGATATCATAATAGCATATACCATCAACAAAAGTCTTTTCGGCTTTAGCATAAATTGACAAGGGATTGTCATTCCAGATAACGACATCAGCATCTTTGCCGACTTTTAGGCTGCCCGTGCGATTATCAATATGAAGCATTTTTGCAGGATTGAGCGTAACAAATTTCAGAGCTTCATGTTGCGGTACATTACCGTATTTGACTGCTTTTGCGGCTTCCTGATTGAGTCGTCGAGCCATTTCAGCATCATCGGAATTGAACGATGTATTCACCCCAACATAGTTGAGAATCGCTCCATTGTACGGAATTGCATCGATTACTTCAGCTTTGTATGCCCACCAATCGGAAAAGGATGAAGCACTTGCACCATGTGCCTTGAGTTTGTCAGCAACTTTATAGCCTTCAAGAATATGGGTAAAGGTATTGACTGTAAATCCAAATTGCTCGGCGAGGCGCATCAGCATGGTGATTTCTGATTGCACATACGAATGACAGGTAATAAACCGCTTTTTGTTCAAAATTTCTACCAACGCATCTAATTCTAAATCACGGCGTGGAGTTGGTGTCTGTGCTTGTTGGGCTTTCGTGAGGGTATTAAATTTTTTCCATTCAGCTTCATATTCTTTTGCACGAGTAAAACCATCAAGAATGGTTTGCTCAACGCCCATACGGGTTTGTGGGTAGCGCACTGTGTTGAAATCACCCCAATGGGCTTGCTTAACATTTTCACCAAGGGCAAATTTGATGAAGCCATCAGCATTCTCAAATTTAAGCTGTTCGGGTGCAGAACCCCAGCGAAGCTTGATGAGCGTTGTTTGTCCGCCAATAGCATTAGCCGAGCCATGGAGAAGATGCGAGGTTGTTACACCGCCTGCAAGTTGGCGATAGATATTCACGTCCTTACTGTTGATAACATCGCCCATGCGTACTTCTGAAGTAATCGATTGTGTCCCCTCGTTGATACCATTACTAATCGCTATGTGCGAATGCTCATCAATGATGCCCGGTGTGATGTGCTTACCTTTGGCATCAATAATACGAGCAAGCGGTTCAGAAAGATTTTTGCCAATGCGAGTAATACGTCCATTCTGCAAAAGAATATCGGTATTTGTCATGATGGAGTCAGCTTCTGCCGTCCAAAGTGTACCATTTTTAATGAGAACAGTTTCTTGTTTCGGCAACTCTGTAAAGCCGAAATCATGAAAGGGCAATGGCACTGTGCCGAGCGTGATGCTTGTCGTATCAGCTGGGGCGGGCTTCGGCTCGAAAAGTTGAGAGCGTGTTGCAGTCCAATTCACCCATGCCGATGATGGCATACGACCTTTGCCCGACCACACAACGGGTTGTCCAGCAGTAGTCAAGAGTGTGGTGAAATTTTCAGTAGAACCATTGAGTGTTATATCCTGCTTAGATTTTGCATCGGTAGTAAAGCGAAGATTGACATTGCTGGCATTGCGATCAAGAGTTGCCTTGTATTTTGTTGAGTCACCACTTTTTTGAATATCCACGACAGGTTTGTCGGTAGTACCGGAAACAAACAGTGTATAGTTCGCTTGTACATCGCCGGACAATGTTAAGGAATATGTTCCGCGTATATCAACCATGTCGGGCTGCGTTGCATCGTGTTTGATACCTTGCACCCAATGCTGGTGAATGATGGTTTCTTTCTCAAAAATATCGCCGGAAGCAATAAAGAAACTCGCTACTTTACCTTTTTCAAGTGAACCGATTCGGTCATTGATACGCAAGAGCGTTGCCGGTGTCGTAGTCAATGCTGATAGAGCTTTTTCTTTGCTCAAGCCCATACGTACAGCGGTACGAAGGTTTTCTAGAAAATCAGCTTTGCGTGCAATACCCGCTGAAGTCAGTGCGAAATTTATACCGGCTTTTTCCATCGCTGCGGCATTAGTTGGTGCAAGCTCCCAATGCTTCATCTCAGGTAGGGTAATGATTTGAGCATCAAAAGGATCTTCGACATCGTATGCTTGCGGATAAACCAATGGAAGAATCAGCGGGGCTTTTGTTTCAACAATAGCACGAACATTTTGATACTCGGTACCATTGCCACGAATGATGTATTGAATACCGAATTCATCGCCGACACGATCAGCGCGAAGAATATTTTGGTCATCTCCGGCATCAAAAATCTGTGGCAATTTTTGCGCGGCAAGGAACGCATCAAGTGTGATATTGTATTCTTGTTTTTGGAGGAATTGATTGTACCACTGACCGTCATAATAGAGCTGACGAAGCAGGGCAATAGCACCGGTGAGTGCGCTTGGGTAATCTTGTCGTGATGTGCCTTTGTTGAATGAGTACTGTGCCGACGAACGATCTTTGAGAAGAACAATATTTTCTTTGGCATCGGCAAGTGATACCACACAAGCTACGCCACGCGCAATCCCGTCATGTGGGAAAGTTTGGACTGCGCCAAAACCTGCATTGCGATATTCTGCCGCCTGTGAGAGTGGTGGAGGAATATTCGGTGGAAGATTCGGTGGTACAGGAGGAGCCGGTGGAATTGTAAAGAGTTGATGCGCATTTTTTTCAGAGCGAATAGCTTGATTCCAATAATATGCACCTTTTTGTTTTGATTCTATTTGCGGTGGACCAAATGTGAATGGTTCAGGAGGTACTACAGGCATCCCGTACTCTGAATCAATATCAATAAATGACGCATAGATTGTTTTGCCGGTAGCATTGTACACAATGGTTCCAGTAGGAATTGTTACCGATGTGCCAACGGCTTCAATAATGCCATTGCGAATCAGTAATGTTGCATTATTAACCGTTTGCGCCGGGCTGACAACAATGCGAGCATTGGTGAATGCATAGACTGCAGGTCGTTTATCGTGGACACCATTAACAGGGAACATTTCCTGTGCATGGAGTATGCCAATGCAATGGTGCACAAACAATAGAATTGCTACCGATACAAAGCGGAGCAAGCAAGAGGGACAACGATTCATAGAATTTTGGAAGAATGTGGATGAGAGGAGTACAGGAGAATATAACATGAGCCGAAGTGATTTTTCTTCTACCCCAACTTAAGCAATTTCTTTGTCTGCTTCATATCTTGCGTTATGGTGTTGTATTTTTTTTCTGAAAGTATGTGCCATAATATGACTTTGTTGAATCGGTGGTCTTGGTTTTCATGAAAAATCTTCTCTTTGTAACGTATTATTTTCCTCCGGCGGGGGGACCCGGTGTTCAGCGAGTCCTGAAATTTATTCAGTATTTACCTGAGTTTGGCTGGAATCCCATTGTTCTTGTCCCCGACAATCCTCAATACCAAGCGTATGACCATTCTTTGGTGGAGCAAGTACCTGATTCTCTGGCGGTATACCGCGCACCGATCTGGGAGCCGCATGCCATGTATAAGCGGTTTCTAGGCAATGGAAAGCAGAATGCCATTGATGTCAATGTCATTAAATCGGAACAGCAACACCGCTCGTTGAAAGAGCAGATTGCTGAATTTATTCGGGCTACATTGTTTATTCCGGATGCTCGCATTGGTTGGAAAATTCCTGCAGTTGCAAAGGCACATGATCTTGTTCGTGCACATAACATACAAGCAGTGGTATCTTCTTCTCCGCCATACACTTGTTCGCTTATCGCACAGGCTGTACAGCGCCATTGCAGTATTCCATGGGTGGCGGATTTTCGTGATCCGTGGACAAATTTCTTGACGACTCCCAAACGTTGGTGGCTGCCGGCTATGATTGATCGCGCAATGGAGCAGAGAGGCTTTCGTTCTGCCAATGCTGTTGAATGTGCTTGGCAGGGTATTATTGATGATGCTTTGGCAAAGTACCCATTTTTGCCTCGTGAAAAATTTCATCATATTCCAAATGGTTTCGATGCCACTGATTTTCCGCCAAACTATGCTTCTCATTCACATACAACAGAACGATGGACGATAACATACACCGGTTCGATGTATGGTCGACGTAATCCTCGGTCACTATTTTCAGCATTAGAAATTCTTGCTCAGCGAGGCGGTTTGTCACCCGAGGACGTTGAGATTGTCGTTGTTGGTCGGTGGGGCAATGATGTTGATGAAATGATGAATCATACCGTATTTGCACCGAGTATTCGTCGTGTTGGCTATGTACCACATCATG
>DHLT01000292.1 GCA_002405405.1 Ignavibacteria bacterium UBA4661
CCTCCTGTACGCGCACGAATTTTTGCAAAAACCAGTCGGTCTGCCAATACATGCTGGGCGCGAAGAATTGGCGAGACAAACCCTTTGCGTTTTGCCCAGTACATTTCTTTGCCAATACCAATTGCCCACCAGAAAATTTTCTGCTTTGCAGGAGTATCCTTTTCAACTTGAGATACAATACGATTACGGATTTTTTCAAAAAGTCGTGGTACACTTGTCATAACAGTTGGACGTACCTCCGGAAGATTCTCCGAAACTGTATCGATAGATTGTGCAAATGCTACAGTGCAATGACAAGCAAACGCCGTATAATAACCCGAAGCACGTTCATAAGCATGGCACATTGGTAAATATGACAGCAATGTATCGGATGCCGACAATGGCAATGCATCGGCACAACCATAGATATTAGCAACCAAGTTACGATGCGTTAGCATAACACCTTTGGGATTACCGGTTGTACCACTCGTATAAATCAATGTCAGTAAATCTTCAGGTTGTACGAGTTTTGCCTGCTCTTCAAACCATGCTGTTCGTGCTTGCTGTGATAATGTTGAAGCACCCTTGCGAACGACATCAGAAAATTTTGAAACGAATGATTCTTCTGCCTCAATGTCATCATTCATGACAATAATATGTTTGACATTCGGCAATTCATCTTTGACTTTGAGGATTTTGTTGAGTTGCATTCTATTCGACAGGACGACAACTTGCGCATCACAATTATTAAAAATGTATGCTGATTGTTGACCTGTTAATGTTGGGAAAATCGGAACATCAATCGCACCCATGCTGGTAATCGCAAAGTCTGCAACAACCCATTCTATGCGATTCTCCGACAGTATTCCAATACGCTGACCACGCTCTACGCCAAGTTCGCGCAACCCTACGGCAAAACATTCCACCATTTCTCGGAGTTCATCGTATGTAATACCAACAAATTCTTTTCCAACCTTACGCGAGAACACTACTTTCTGCGTATTCCCTTTAAAATGATTTGTTACCGACAAAAACATTTGAGGGATTGTTTCAAATGAACCAATCATAAACGACACACAAGGATGATGAGGAAAAAAGGATATTGTTCGCGGACATGCTCAGGATTTTCTCAGACCATAGTCCGAAAAATAGAACAAAAAAGGATGTGCTTGCACAATTTTTTTTGATGACATCTCTCATGAATAAACGCCGTTACAATAATCCCTTTAGTGCTTCACGCACAAATCCACCCGTATTGGCGAGTCTCTGTTGAGCAGTAGCACGATCAACACCTGCAATTGCCATAACAAGAGCTGTTTTGACATGTCCACCTGCTGAGTCCAGAAGCTCGGTTGCAGGTTCGTATGCTAAACCTGTCAAGTCCATCAACACTTTGCGTGCACGCTCTTTGAGTTTTTCATTCGTCATCTGCAGATCTACCATCACATTTCCGAAGGTTTTACCGATACGGATCATTGACGCTGTTGTAAGCATGTTGAGCACAAGTTTTTGCGCAGTACCTGATTTCATTCGTGTTGAACCCATGATAACTTCCGGACCAACATTCGGACAAATCAGAACATCTGCAGCGGGGTGAG
Organism: Ignavibacteria bacterium UBA4661; assembly: GCA_002405405.1. Lineage (GTDB taxonomy): Bacteria > Bacteroidota > Ignavibacteria > Kapaibacteriales > UBA4661 > UBA4661. The sequence goes on from DHLT01000292.1 coordinate 1,578, forward strand.
CTATACGAACTTTTTCGTGTGTACTTGTAGAAACTACTATCGTAAAAGCACCTAATTCATGTGCTTGTTGGACAGCACCAACAACATAGGGCGTGCGCCCGGATGCTGCAATACCACAGACAACATCATTCGCAGAAACATTCAGATCGCGGATTTCTTTTGCTCCTTGTCCGGCATTATCTTCTGCACCCTCTTGTGCCTTAAAAATCGCAGGAGTACCTCCGGCAATAAGTGCTTGCACCATATCGTGAGGCGTACCATACGTCGGAGGGCATTCTGAGGCATCAACAATACCCAAACGACCACTTGTCCCTGCACCCGCATAAATCAATCGTCCACCTTTCTGAAAAGCAGAAACAATTGCCTCAACTGCACGAGCGATATGAGGAATTTCGTCGCGGACAGCACCGGCAACTTTTGCATCTTCATTGTTGATGAGTTCAAGAATTTCTGTAATACTGGAAGAATCAATATGCACGGTTGCAGAATTTTTCTGTTCGGTGGGCAATGCAGCAATTTCGTTGGAGGCGTCTTGAGCCATAACAAGAAATGAAAGTGAAGAAGGGGTTGAAAGAATCAGAGTGATAACTACAAAGAATCAAATATCGTTCTGTGCACGAAGATGTACCAACAATGACCGTCCCGTTCGCTCAACAATATCCGCTACCATGCGAAATTCATGAATTGTATCATAATAGGGATCAGGCACATTGGCATTAGGCGCTTCAGAATCAAATGCTCGATAGAGGAGAATTTCCGCGTTCTTGGTCATATTCGCTTGTTGATAGCCGGAATACTGTCGATCCAAAGATTCTCGTAGAGCTACCAGCGCTTGATAATTATTCGCATCCATAGCCACAATGTAGTCAAATCGAGTAAAATCTTCGCGACAAACCTGACGTGCACGATGTGTAAGAATGATACCTCGTTCTTTAGCTACAGCACGAGCGCGTGGATCGGGCAATTCACCAATGTGATAGTTACCTGTGCCCGCAGAATCAACAAAAAAAGACTCACCGAGATGTTGATTCTCGATGAGTCTTGTAAAAAAAGCTTCTGCAAGTGGCGAGCGACAAATATTCCCTAAACAGACAAAAAGAACATGAATGCGACGAGTATCGGTAGAATGCTTACTCATATCGGAAAATTGATCTGATTGGCAGAATAGAATTACACATCGCTACCGATGAGGCGTAAAAACTCATTGCGTAATGAGGAATCCTCAAGTAATCCACCGCGCATAACGGACGTAACCATGAGTGAATCATTTTCGTGACTGGCAACTCCACGCGCAATCATACAGAAATGTTTAGAGGAAATAACGACACCCAATGCTTTGGGCTTCAGCAACATTTCAAGATAGTCTGCAATTTGTTCGCCAAGCTCTTCTTGTATCTGGCCGCGCCGAGAAAACCAATCTACACCGCGCGGCAACTTTGTCAATCCAATCACATGACCACCCGGAATATAACCGATAGCACAGTTACCCGTTATCGTTTGCCAGTGATGAGAACAGACTGACATCACTTTGATACCTTTACTAATAACAAGCTCATCAACTTGCTTTCTGTTAGGAAAAACCGTGATATACGGAGCAGGTTCGTATCGCCCTCGAAAAATTTCATTAACCCACATCTTTGCAAGACGGCGCGGTGTTTCAGTGGCATTAGGATCATTACGATCAATGCGGAGAATTTCGAACAATTCACTGATTTTTTGCTCTGCGGCATTCATCATGTGCATGCGTTCTTCTTCACTAAGAGGCATATTACCATTAGCATCAAAGAGCTCCTGCCCTAATCCGTTCATAGAGGGAAAAGAATGCTCCAGATTTCCATTAGCTCGAGCACGCTGACCAACAGGCGCGTTCCAGCTGGCTGCTTGAACGATAGTTGGCAAGACACCGGGAATCACCCCAACATTATTAGGAACGCCATTTGCTGAGCTACTACTTGTGCTATTTGCCAGACCATTGGTAATACTTTGTGCGTTGCTGGCAAGCAAACCATTACTTATGCCCATACTGTCGCCTCCGCAAATTCGTCACGAGCCATGAATTGTTTGATGGTCACTGGCTCACCAAAATATTCAACAAAATTATTATCAGACTCAAAGAGTTTCACCGCATGCAAGCGACCACTTGGCAGCTTTGGTTCAAGTATTTTCCAAAACATAACAGCAAGGTTTTCGGCAGTCGGAATAATTCCCTGCAAGAAATCGACGTCATAATTCAGGTGCTTATGATCAACCTTATCAAGAATTTCTTCTTCAATAATATCGCTAAGTTTTTTCAGATCGATTACATAACCGGACTCCGGGTCCGGAATGCCGGCTACTGTCACTTCTAAAACATAATTATGTCCATGTCCGCGCGGATTATTGCATTTATCGTAAAAAGCATGATTCTTCTCCTCTGACCATTCGGGATTGTGCAATCTATGCGATGCAGAGAAATGTTCTTTGCGTGTAATGTATACCACGTCTGTCCCCTTGTGGAAAATGAATAAAAAAACAACCAAATAATTATAAGCTTTGGGCATACCCAACTTTTTGTCTTTTTCTTGCTGGTAACCCTCTTATGGGCATGGCTTTGGCGTGCAACAAGACTTATCCAAACATAGAAAAAACTTCTTCAAAAAACTATTTTTTGTCCGACACTATGGCTGTCAGCCGTTTTACTGAACGTCTTTCTTAGTTTAGATGAACAAGCAATTGAAACACTATATATGGACAAAATGTTCCACAAAGATTTCTTAAACACTATCGTGGGAACCTTTTTGCTTGTATCTGCTTTCTTGTATTTGCTTTTGTGACTGTGTGGAGCATTTAGTATTTTCCACAAGTACTCCCACAAAACACAATGTACACAGCAATATTGCATTTATCACACCTTATCTTCTACTGAAATTTATGTTTGTTATCGTTGGAGCACTTGTTGTAATTGTCAGTATTGTCATCGGTTATACTGCTCACGGGGGGCAGTTGGGTGTCTTGTGGCAATGGACAGAATTTGTGATTATTATTGGGGTTGCACTTGGAACACTTCTGATTGCTAATCCCCTAAGTACTGTCAAAAATATTGTTGCAGCCATTCTTGGTTCACTCAAAGGTAGTCATATCAACAAAGATGCCTACATGGAGCTACTGAAGATGCTTTACGAATTATTTCAACTTGCCAAAAAAGACGGTTTGCTTGGCTTGGAACCCCATATTGAGAATCCTGCGTCCAGTTCGATTTTCTCTCGCTACAATTCTTTCTCACATAATCATCATGCAGTAGATTTCTTATGCGATACTCTCAAAGTAGTTCTGAATGGCGGTATTCCTGCACACGATTTAGAAGACTTAATGAATATGGATATTGATGTTGTTCATGCTGAAGAGCTTAAAGCACCTACGGCACTCAACACCGTGAGCGATGCAATGCCCGGTGTAGGTATCGTTGCGGCAGTACTTGGCGTAGTTATTACGATGGGTAAAATTGATCAACCACCGGCAGTAATCGGACATAGTGTTGCCGCGGCACTCGTCGGTACGTTTTTAGGTATTTTGATTTGCTATGGATTTCTGGGTCCACTTGCAAAAAATATTGAGGGTGGTGTCAATGAACACGGATATTATGTGCAAGCAATTAAAGTCGCTGTTTTAGCTTTTGTTAAAGGCGTGCCACCGATTGTTGCTGTTGAATATGCTCGCCGCTCTATTCCGATGGAGTATCGCCCCAGCTTCAAAGAAGCTGAAGAAGCAGTCAAGCAGAAATAAATGAATGGTATACATCTTAACGACTGACGACAACAAAACGATATACATATCAAGGCGAGAACCCATATTTATTTGTAGTTAGAGTATTCACACAAGGAAACATCATCATGGCAGATGGTCAAAAAAAAGAAGATGCAATTATCATTAAGAAAATCAAAAAAGGCGGTCATGGCGGCGCACATGGCGGCGCGTGGAAAGTAGCGTTTGCCGACTTTATGACAGCAATGATGGCATTCTTCTTGGTAATGTGGCTACTTAACATGAATTTTGAGTCGCGCCAGCAGATTGCAATGTTTTTCCGCGAACCGGGTGTGTTTAGTTGGAAAACTGGCAAGGCATTGCCCGTAAATATGTCTACCTCTGTGCCCGCAAGTTACTCTGTCAAAAAAGATGCTAATGCCGTTGACAACTTTAGTGAAAAAGGTGGTCCCAATGATTATACTCAAGCACAATCACCCCAAATGGATAGTGAACAAGTCGAACAGTTTAAACAAGCAGTAAAAGATAGCGCACAAGCGGCACGCAATCTTGCAGAGGCACGTCAAAATCTTGAAGCAATGATTGTAGAAATGAGCCAAACTGACCCTGAAGTCAAAGAATTGATGAAATCTGTTGAAATCAAGCAACTACCCGATGGCATTCGTATTGAGCTAATTGAAGATGACGATTCTCGTTTCTTCGAAGTTGGCAATTCCGGCTTAACTAATCGTGGACGAAGAATTATCGGATTAATGGCACGCGAACTCGGTAAACTACCCAATGTCATTCGTCTTGAAGGACATACAGACTCACGTCAATATGGCAATGGCAAAGGTGGCTTTTCAAATTGGGAATTGTCATCCGAACGCGCGCTCGCCGCACGTTCGGTTCTCGCAGGCAGTGGCACATGGAAGGGGCAAATCAGTGCTGTTACCGGTTATGCAGACAGCAAGCTTTATAATCCTTCCAATCCATTTGACCAAAAGAATCGTCGTGTTTCCATTTTTGTAGAGAACATGAAAATTTCGGACTACCTACCTAGCAAACCCGTGTTTACAACAGGAGAACCTTCCGACAAAAAAGAGTAGATTGCATTAAGTATGGTATGTTGTCTGTATATAAATTGCACTCTTTTGACGAATATATTTCTTACCCCCATTGATACTGTTTTATGAATGAACAATTATCATTTTTAGTTGTTGATGACGAAGAAGCACTTCGTTTGACGATTTCGCAACTCATTATCAAAGAATTTCCTCAAGCTCGTATTGATACTGCTCCTGATGGTTTTGCTGCTTGGAATCAACTAAGCCAACACCGTCCGAGTATCGTCATTTCGGACCTTTCCATGCCACATCTGGACGGTATCGGCTTGTGCAAAAAAATCAAGGCGGACAAACAATACCAACACATCTGTTTCATAGTTACAACAGCTATGGGGAGTCGCGAGCAAGAAATTAATGCCCTGCGTGCCGGCGTTGATGATTTTCTCTCTAAACCCGTTTCCATGGACGAATTCACCGCACGGCTACGCTCTGCGGTACGAATTGTTTCTCTCCAACAACGCCTTGTTGAAGAAAACGAACGTTTACGCCTTGCTCATTCGACTATCAAACAGTATTCTGATGATTTGCTCTCGTTAGCTCAAAACCTCCTCATCGCACGTCTTCCCCAAACGAAAGAAACGATTAATCGTATCCACCATGCAGCAGTATTTGTCGCCAAAGCATTCGGTGATTTTACCGATAATGATCTGGTTGAAATTGATATTGCCGCAAAGCTTTGTCTGGTCGGCAAATTATACTTACCCGATACTCTCATTCACACTGATGTTTTGCGTGATGCGCGACCAACCCATGAACTTATGTTTCAAGTTCCTTTGTATGCACAACAGTTGGTATCTGCGGCAAAACGTTTCGAGAATATTGGCTTGATTCTACGACATATCTTTGAGAATTATGATGGCACAGGTTTTCCTGATCGCTTCCAAGCATGGGAGATCCCGTTGGCATCACGTCTTTTGCGTGTCATTCATGATTATGAATGTTACTATCTACCGCAAACACAGAGTGCGCGCAAAGCCATGGAAATTCTCAAGAATCACACAAAGCAAATTTATGATCAGCGTTTTGTTGAAATTTTTGATCAATATGTTTGGAAAGAACAGCTTGCAGAGACCGACACGAAAGTACGCCCGCTTCACTTATATGAGCTGACGCCGGGAATGGTTGTTGCACGTCAGGTTGTAACAAATTCAGGATTAATTCTCTTAAGCAACGATAGTACTCTCAATGAAAAATCTGGTGAGCGTATTATGGCACATAATACTACTGATCCAATTTTAGGATATGTTTTTATCAAAAGCTAAAACGACTGTTCGTCATTGCGAGTAAGAAATATAAAAGCCCTTGCAAACATCATGCAAGGGCTTTTTTCGTACCAAAAAACTCGACAATTAGAAATCTAATCCCATCGATATCACCCATCGTGGCTCCGCCCACTGCGCTACAAGATTTGCCCAAGCTACATCTACTTTGAGCGGTATGTTGAAGAGTAGTGCACGAAGTCCAACACCAACACTTGTTAGCAAATTTCCCGGCATACCGCTACCAAATGGATTAGGCACAGTTGCTTGAAAAGAATCAGTCCATGCCCCCCCAACATCGACAAAAGCGGTACCAATCACACTTTGCACAAATGATGGTAAAGAGGATCGTCCAAATAGCCGTGCCGCTGGTACGCGTATTTCTCCATTGAGCGCGAAGAATTTAGTACCATTAATTTGATTGATTGTCCAACCACGCAATGGCATAACCATATTGTTAAAAAACAAATCTTCTGGACGACGAAAAGGCAATACACCATTTGCAAAGTCAGGATTGAGCCAGTTCTCTGCTCCCCCGGCAAAAAATCGCAACGGATTGCCGCCGCCATTGACACCAAATGCAGTACGACCTGCAAGAATAATACTTTCGCCAATGGGCAAATACCCGCGTCCGTCGAATCGCAACCGAGCAAACTGATAAGCATTATCACTTAAAGGCGGAAGAGCATCGACAATCGCTGTATAGCGAACACCGTCAATCGGCATACCCAACCAATACTTAGTGTCATCATGAGTAAATTTTATTTCAGGTACAAGCAACAAGCGACTATAACTTGGAAGATTTGGAAAATCAAGATTATCAGACCCCACGCTGACAACACGTACCCCGGCTTCATTACGTTTGTACGAAGTCAGTGGTAAAATTGCTTTAGCACCCACACCGACAAACCGCAAACTGAGTGTTCCCTCTAATGTTCCTGCCCAACGATTTGTATAAAATGCGGTGGCTTCGTAATCAATTACATCAGGTAAATACGAATATGTCGCTTGTACATCGAGATTGCGAAAATTGAACAGTACATTCGCATCAATACTGAGTTGATGGTCACCTAGCATATCAGAGAACTGTGATTGTAACGAACATTGCAATCCCCAAAATGCATTAAAAGAAGGATTCGCTATAACAAGATCGGATGAAAGTTTTGGCGAGTATGGTTGCGCCTGAAGCGCAGAGACATTTCCAGGTAATAGCGATGTATTCGTTTGTGATACGTCTTCGTTAGCGACTGCGCTTGACTTGGTATTCGGTATAACTGCTCTTTGGCGCGAGAAATCAAGATCAAAAACTCCATAACCTACAAGTTTGTCATGAGCAGATGCATCAGTTGTCGTTGATATTGTTTTGGCGATTTTTGCTGCTGCATTTATCTGCTCAACATACTTTTTGCGGAGCTCGGTCGGCTCCAGATCGCTTGTAACACCGAGTGTTGTAATATCATCAACGATAAAAAGGTCATCACTTCCCTGTCTCTCAACCGCACAAACCATATTCTGATGATTACTTGCCATGCTGATATGCTTGATCGCCGCAACAGAGTTCGTTTTGGGTTGAATCAGTTTCGTGGTCAAATCCATCTCATAGATATTGCTAATGCCATTAGCATCCGACACCATATACAGTTTATTAGGGTCTTGCCCCATTGCTAGTGATGATTTGCGGACACCGGATTGACTCGTCACACGTTGCATTTCTAATGTTTCAATGTCAATCGAATAGACATCTGACTGTGATACATCGTGCTCCCACATTCCAAAATCTGTTGCTTTTTTACCATCGCCAATATGATCACCCCGATCAGATGTGAAGTACAATAGTCGGCTATCCGGCGACCATGTCATTGCGTACTCACCAAAAATATCGTCAGTGATTTTACTGATTTGGCGTGATTGTATATCATACAGCATGATATCAGGCTGACATCCATCGACTCCAATAAAAGCAATTTTTTGACCATCGGGCGACCACGCAACTGCTGAGATTGTCTTGTAGGTGAACGGTAATTTTTCGACATCACCGGTCTGTGTCTGTACAACAAAAAGTGCATCTGAGCCACCCGCTTTTGCAGTAGTTACAATGTGCGAAGACTGTGGATTCCATGATATCGAGGCTGTTAGCAGTGTTAATTCCTCAAAATCAACACCACGACCACTGCGAAGCAACTCATTGGTTTCACCATTGGAAAGGTTCATCGAATAAATGCCATACTGTCCGCTCGGACCCGAAATAAATGCACTTTTGGTACCATCAGACGAGAGTGCAGTCGTAGAGTTATACACCGATTTATCAGCAATATGATTAGTAAGTCGGCGCATAAAACGATCGGGTGAATCAAATCGATGAACATCGTTAGCATAGATTTTTTTCATCTCTTCTCGAAATACTTCCGACATCTCTTTGACATTCACACTGAATGCTGTTCTGAAGACATTATCGAGTGTTGTAATGCCACGTAATCGAGCAATAACTTCGATCATTTTTCCTGTACCGAAACGCTCATTTACTAACCACCAAAATGTTTGCCCAACACGATATTGCGCCACACCACGAACACGATTTAAATCCGGTATCTCGCTTGTTAGCGTAAGATCTCGCATAAACATATCTGTTGGCGCATCTAAACCCTGCAAACTCAGATATTCTGCAAGTCCTTCAGAAAGCCATGTCGGGAAATCAGTCCGCGACTGATTTGACACTGCCGACTGTATAGTGCCACTAAAGAAAAAATCATTGGTGTAAGCATGAACAAGTTCATGAAAAAGAACATGACGAAATTTACTCCAATTCCCCTCAAAAGGAACAACAATGCGGTTCTTGGAACTTTCCGTTACCCCTGCGACACCGCGTGGCAACACCATGCCAACAGTATTCGTTTGCTGAAATTGATTATGTGAGTTATAGACCAAGACCGGAATACGTTTAGTCGGCATAAAGCCTAATGTACGCTCTAAACTTATCAATGACTCTTCAAGAATCTGCGAAGCAAATCGCCCCAAGTATTCTCCATCGTTATGAAAGTACACATCAAAATGTGTAGTCTGAAAAGATTGCCACTGAAATGATTCGTATTGCGGTTTTAAACGCCCAAACTCTGGATTTGAGCCGGTTTGCGCCCATATGGAGCACTGCTGGCTCAATAAAACACTACACAACACAAGAAGAATGGATTGCAACTTTATGGATGTACGCATAATGGTTCACCATGAAAAGAAAAAGAATATGCGAAGATCGATTTCATCAACCAACCACCCGATTGCATATACACATGCTCAGATCGGTATTGAGACCTTACACATTAACACAAAAAACCAGAAAAAGATGCATCTCGACGGCTTTTTTGACGAACAATGCAATCAAAATATGAAAAAACATTCTGTAG
>DHLT01000044.1:0-2008 GCA_002405405.1 Ignavibacteria bacterium UBA4661
GTATTGAATGTCGGACTCCAAATGAAGCAGAAGTGTATCGATGTCGGACGAACCCGACAGCCGATAGGACGCTGTAACTATGGTATCAATTGCTTGAAACAGTTCATCATAGGTTCTGCCCTTGAAAGCTTTTTTGTCGTCTAACACATCAAGCATTTGTTGGAAAATGGGCTTGGAGACATCCAAGAGCGATTTGAGTTGAGCGCGCTTGAAGTCTGCTCGGATTTGGTTGTATTCTTGCTCTGACATTGGGATGAAGTAACGGTGTAAAAAGGAAATAAAAGGGAAACAATGCGTACCATTTAAGCACAATACAATATAATCAATTGATTAAGTATGTGCAAGGAAAATATAGTCAATTGATTAAGTATTTGTACTGCTGTACCATGATGAACTAGGGAAGAGGAATCAAAACAAAAAGGGCGTAGTACTGCCGGTTGCAATAAGGAAAACAGGCAAACCCAATGAGCGTGCAAAGGCAATCTCATGTGCTGTGCCGGGAGAAAAACCATCGTAAAACGCTACAACAGATGTTGCGGTGGCAAGCATAGCGCGAGAGCGTACAAGACCTGCACTTCTGCCCAATCTGCGCCAGTTAGCATGATGGACGGTAAGGGGGATATTGTGTAGCTGTGCAAAAGATCGTGCGAGAGCACAAGTACCGGCAACCTCTGCGGTACAAAGTGCGGAGGGTGTACCATGTAACGCGAAATGAGTACGGAGGGCAGACTCGAATACTGTCGAATCTGAAAATGAGCGAGAACCGATGATGCAGAGCATAGAAGAAAAACCGAAAGACAGTGAACAAAAAACCGCAGACCAACCCGCGACATGCGCCCAAAGAAAAAAAGGGCAAAAAAAGAAACACCGCCTATAACGAGTGCGTAGCGAAGCACAAGGGTGGTGCAGTCGAAGAGCGTAGCCGATCTGCGCCACTCGTTACACCCTTGTGCAAGTGCAGTGTGCATGGCAAGAAAGAGAGTGATGACAAGGAAGTATGGCGTATAGAGTATTCAGAGAGTGAAAACAAGCACTCGTAAACTCGCGGTGTAACAATACTTTTTTGCCCACCTTTTTCGGCGCATGAGAAACAAGACCAACCGATACAACCGCATCCTTTCATGGCGCGGAGCAAAGACAAGCAGAGTGGCGAAGCGGTGCAATGTTGCGAAGCATACACCGCGACAGCCACGACAGCCACAACGAGTGAGCGGAGCGCTATCAGTCAACCATCCTCATTGCTTACCAACCATCCTCATTGCTTACCAACCATCCTCATTGCTTACCAACCATCCTCATTGCTTACCAACCATCCTCATTGGTTATCATTCATCTGTATTGCATACCGATAAGGCGCGTGTGTGAGGAACGAACTGACGCGCACCGAATTGCTTAGCAAGCGCAATGGAGGAGCGGAGAGAGGAACGAAAGGAGCGAATGATTGCGCAAGCGATATACGAAGTACTGAGCGAATAAAAAGAGGCAGGCAAGGCACAAGCGGGGCATGGTGGCGGTGGCAGAGTACGGCAGAGCGAAGCAAGAGCCGGAGTGGAGCGAAGAGAGGAACGAACGAAGCGGAACGCGGAACTGCGGAGTGGCGCGGTACGCTTCGCGGAAAGAACATCAAGAAAGCGCACTCTACCCGAAAGAGCGAGTAACAAAGAAAACGGAGAATAAGCGAAAGAGGGTTGTGTGCGAGAGCCGAATTCCGCGACTGCCACAACCGCCACACATGCCACATGTGCCGAATGGGGATTGCGAGAGGGATAGAAGCCCGCAGGGTGGCAACAAAGCGGAAAGAAGTGGAGCGGAGTGCCATGCAAGCGGAGCGAAGTACGATAGCCCGACCCGAAGGGGGTCGCCCATATTCACTGATTGTTCACGGAATTATCATGGAAACATCAATGAAGTATCATGAAGGCAGAGCTGAATGGTCATGGGGTTGTCACGCAATCAACACGGAGGGCTCAAGCAGAATTTTGCTTGGAAAAGGAAATGGAAAAGGAAG
>DHLT01000044.1:2163-6426 GCA_002405405.1 Ignavibacteria bacterium UBA4661
AGGAAATGGAAAAGAGAGGAAGGAAATTCATGCTCGTGCAAGCATCGCTGAATATGTCATGAAATATCACGGAAACATCCGTGAGGTATTGCTGAATACTCATGGAAGTCGTGAGATGAATAAGAGTCTTTCATACGGGAAGAGCAAAAAAAATGAACGGAGAACAATGAAAACATTTTTTTCTTGAAAAATATAATCAAATGCTTAAATTGAAATAATCAATTGATTATGTTGTTCGTAGTAGTTATTTATTGTGCAAGGCGACCATGGAAACAAATACAATGCAAACATCGCTCTCAGTGTCTGAAGTACCATTGAATACGAATGAGGCAAGTTCAAGTATGGCAATGACATCGGAGGCAACCAATGGTGGTGCCATGGAGCCGATCGAACTGATCGGTCCGGATTTTTTGGAAACGGTGAAGCACAACCGAGCAACGGTGGAAGACATTGTTGAAAAGCATAATCGAGCCGTATCGGCTACGATGAAACTGCGGGAAGAGATGGCAAAGGCAGGTGAAGAACATGGGAATGCTCTCAAGGCGAAAGATGCCGAGATAGCGCAACGCGACAGCATCATCGCAGAACTGCAACAAAAAGAGCGTGAGCGCGAGATTGCCCAAGAGAACTACAAGAAAGAGCAATACAAGACCAAGGTGGAAGCATTACTCTCTGATGCCGTTAAAGCAGGAAGAATTCCTGCCAAAGACGAAGCGCGGATTGCTGCACTTCGTGATATGGCATTGACAGATGAAGCGAATTTTGACAAGGTGAAACTCCTAGTTGAAAGTTACCCTGCCATGACCAAAGCAGAAGCAAGCGCAGAGGGTACGAGTAGCATACGGAGCAAATTCCGTCAGACAGCACCGGTGTCGGAAGTGATAGACCGAGCGCAGTTACGTCGAATGTCGTCCCATGAGATACGAAACAAACTCCCGCAGATACAGCAATCGCTCCGGAATGGAACACTGCGGTAGTACAACAAAGCCAACTCAATTTTTTCCATGATTACAGATAAAACAAGCGAGGTATCGAATGGATGCATTTATTCCCGAACTCTGGAGTCCGATTATCAATATCGAAACAGAGAAAGCAATGGTGGGGCAGTTTATTGTGAATCGTGATTATCAGGGGGAGATTGCCAATTATGGTGATACTGTTCGTATAACACGACCGGGTGCGGTGAATGTAACGGATTATGATGGAAGCCCGATACAGTCCCAAAAACCCACGGCATCACAATTGTCGTTGCTCATCAACAAGCGGAAAGTCTTTCAGATTCTGATTGACGACTTCTTAAAAGTACAGTCAAGCGTGGATTTGATTGCAACATACAGCGCGGAAGCGGCGAAGTCAATGGCGGGTGCTGTCGATGCTGACATCTTGAATCGCACGGCTGATGTGCCGGATAGCCATAAAATCAAGCCGGTGGAAGTGAAGAAAGACAATATTTCAGACATCATTGCTGATGCAGGGCGTGTCTTGGATTTGACCGACACACCGATTACAGACCGCTATATCGTGATTTCTCCTGACGAACAGAATGCCGTGTTGAAAGCCGTTGGCTTTACAGCAAATGTATCGCCAGGGTTAATGACAAACATTGCCATGTTTGGCGGTGCAGCTATTGGGAATGTCTTAGGATTTCAGGTGTATATGAGCAACCGATTACCGATGATCAGCGAGGGTTCAGGACAGAATGCAAAGCATGTTCGCCACATTCTCTTTGGTCATAAGAGCGCGATTACGCTTGCAGATCAACTAACACAGGTAGAGCAATTCCGCTCACAGGAACATCCTGCTGATGTCATTCGTGGAGTGTATCTGTATGGTACAAAAACCGTCCGTCCTGAGCATTTGGGCGTGATTGGCTCGATTGTCAAAGCATCATAAATCAGCAACCCACCCTTTCCATTCATTTCTTTTTTACCCATCATAAGGACAGAATCATGGCTAAGAACACATTTGCAATTCACTTTACTGACCGCTCCTTGACGATTGGTCAAAACGATGTCGTTGTCTTTACCGTTGAGGGCGGTTTTGCATCGTTCGCACATTATTCAGCATCATCAACAATTGCCGTTTTTTCAGGCGGTGCTGATGCAGGGCAAGTCGGCGCGGTCGATGCGGGTCAAGTCGGTGTCGATGCAGGACAAGTCGGTTTCCGTGATGCAGGTCAAGTGGGGTAAGGGGTGGTACGATGGGACAATCGTTATTAGAAGTACTGAACAGCAACTCGCAACTGAGCGGAACGAATCTTGTTATCAATGCGTCAGCATTTAATGAGTTTCTGCCGTTGCGATCTGCAACGCTTGATCATTTTCAAATGACGCTCCATACGACATCGTATGCGTTAGTATGGTATCGGAACCTCGAAGATTGGCGACGACATGACAGGGAGAGTTATTGGGATTATGATGCGGCTCAGCATGTCTATGTGTATTACAATGGGGCGTACCCACTGCCCATGCAAGAAGCAGGAACATATATCCTGACATTACAGACGGGCAATGTTGTCAATGGCGAATGGGTACCGATCATGGTACAACGCAAGATAGAAATCACAAGCACCGGGGTGGAAATTGGATATTTCACGGCAACAGGAGAGCCGGATCCGAATCGTACAGACAATACTAGTAGGAATATCGATCACTTTGCTGATGCGAATAATCTCAATGCACATTCTGATCATCAACATTCTAACAATTCTCAATCTGATCATCATACTTCGGGTAATTCTATGAGCAACCTACGATACCGTGTACAGTTAAGTCCAACGGCTGACTTTGCACAACCTATTACCATTGACAACATTTCGGGAACGAGTATCGCGATTGAACAATTCGCACCGCTGTATGAAACTGCCTATGGTGCAACATTCGCGGGTGATACGGTCTATTGGCGTGTGCAAGAGTATGACACAACGGGAGAATATCTCGATTCTGATTGGTCGGAAGTATGGAGCATGACGATTGCAGAAGCAGAGCAACCGCCAACCTATGGTGAGCGAGGTGTTCTGTTGAATCACATTGGTCGTACCATGCCCTTTAGTCCTATGCATAGCAATCGTCATGATGCGAGCTTATTTCATGATGCGGCAACATACCGTTTCCGCTATCAGAATCAGCGTACCAGTGAGATTTTTTATATCACTGCGACCAAAGCGGACTTCCCCATACATGCCGGAAATGTAGGATCGCAGACGACATCGGCAGTAGAGCGTGTATGGCAAAAAGAACGTGGATTGTGGAACGATACCGATCTCTTGGCAGGCGATCAACTCTCGCTCTTGGGTGTGTATTGGAATGCCGACAGCAATCCGAATGCGCCGTATGTGCCTGCTCCGCTCTTTCATGGGGTAACACCTGCATCGGCATTATTGACCGTGATGCCACAAAATGCTGCGAAAGCGGTAGTACAGTCCGAGTTCAAGTACAATGATATTCGTGGTGAAGCATACAGCCAAAACACGGATGGCACACAAAACGGTATGATTGGTGCGTGGTCGAACCTTGAATTGCACAACAATGCAATCGGTGCGGTGTATAGTGAGCGTGTGATGATAAGTGCGACAGGTGGTACGACGTATTCCATTCCACAAGGATTTGGCTATGTGATAACGCCCGAAGTAAGCGCAGACAACCATGCGTTTGCAGGATATACCATTCAGCGATGGACGCCGGGCGTAGGTTATGGCACGGTCGGTAATGGTACTCCGGTATTGCACACCTTTGTTGCAGAGCGACAAGCAGTCCAGCCGAAGAAGCTCCCAACACCAATTCTTGTCAGTCCTGATCATAACTCCGTCAATGTTGCGCTTACCGCGAATTTGGTATGGCGACGTGGCGAAGTTTCATGGGCAGACGGGAGTGGTGGCGGTGGTGGTGGTTCTAAGGAAGAATAACCAATTACGATGGATCATTTTCGAATGAACTGAGGAAAACACCATACATGCACAGATACGGGGAAGAGGGGGCAGTGAAAAAAGCAACACTGCCCTTGCTTTCTTTCCGTTGAGGGAAACCTGAGGAAGAAAAATGCAACAACAACATGATTCATCGCATGCACAGCATACAAATAAGCGCGTGCAACTACGAAAGCCAATGGCATACCGCAAACATCTGTCGATCGCAAGGGATGGGACATTGCGTTGGAGATCTCGTTCACAGCAATTACAACAACATAACAACAAGAATTGTGAGGAAGAATATGGAGCAAGTGCAAAACAAGACTAGGGGACATGTTCATCTATGGATCATGGGG
>DHLT01000293.1:0-5659 GCA_002405405.1 Ignavibacteria bacterium UBA4661
GTATGAGAAAAATTTCTTTATTAAAAATTCTGGTGATCGCACAGTGGTGCTTGTGTACCCTCACTCTGCACACACAAACAAAACCATCGTATGGTACAAATCATGGTGTCATTGCCAACAATGCAATGGTTGTTACGGCACACCCCGAAGCTACACGAGTTGGAATTGAAATTTTAAAAAAAGGAGGTAATGCTATTGATGCAGGCATTGCTGTAGAATTTGCTTTGGCAGTAGTCTATCCACAAGCCGGTAATATTGGTGGTGGCGGATTTTATGTAGCGCGTATGGCAGATGGTAAAACAGCGATGCTCGACTATCGCGAACGTGCCCCACAGTCTGCAACTCGAGAAATGTATATCGATGAGAAAGGTAATGTGCGTGAGCAAGCCAGTAAAATTGGACATCTTGCTCCGGGTGTGCCGGGCACTGTTGCCGGCATGGTCGAAGCCCATAAAAAATTCGGCACACTGCCCTGGAAAGATTTAGTTGAGCCTGCAATACAACTTGCCAAGCATTCAATTATCACGGAAAAAGAAGCCGCAAATCATAACGAAGTTATGCCACAGATTGAAAAAGTGAATGGCAGTGATAATGCTCTTGTAAAAAAAGGCGGCTGGAAAAAAGGTGATATTATTACACAGACAGATTTAGCAAGAACATTAGAACGCATTCGTGATAAGGGGCGAGCAGGTTTTTATGAAGGAGAAACAGCAAATCTGATTGTTGCAGAGATGAAGCGTGGTGGCGGTATCATCACCCATGATGACTTACGACTATACGAGGCAACATGGCGCACACCACTGACAGGATCCTATAAAGGATATGATATCATTACTGCAGCGCCACCATCAGCAGGGGGTATCGGCATTATACAAATGCTTGGCATGCTCGAACAGTATGAAAAAACAACCGGTAAATCATTGGCAACAATGGGCTTTCACTCGGCAGAAGCCATTCATTTAATGACTGAAATAGAACGTCGCTATTATGCCGATCGTGCTGAACATTTGGGCGATCCGGATTTTTATCCTGTTCCAACCAAGGGATTACTTCAAGCTAAGTATTTTGCTGAACGTATGAGAACATTCGATCCGCACAAAGCAACACCGAGTACAAGTATTTCCTTCGGAAAACCACAACCAAAAGAGTCCGAACAAACAACACACTACTCTATCGTTGATGCTAAAGGAAACGCACTTTCTGCAACAACAACACTCAATGGCAGCTATGGTTCAAAGCTAATTGTTCGTGGCGCAGGATTTCTTCTGAAAAATGAAATGGATGATTTCAGTGCCAAGCCCGGCACACCCAATATGTATGGTGCGGTTGGTGGCGAAGCAAATGCAATCCAACCCCGTAAGCGCATGGTGAGTTCGATGACCCCGACAATCCTGACCAAACAAGGGAAATTAGCAATGGTTGTCGGCACACCCGGTGGAACTACTATTACGACATCGGTATTTCAAGTTATTCTTAATGTTATTGATTTTGGTATGACTATGCAAGAAGCTGTTGCCGCAAAACGCTTTCATCACCAGCACTTACCCGATCGTATTATGATCGAAGAGCATGGCGTAAGCAGTGCTGTGCAAGAGCAACTCAAGGCAATGGGACACCAGTTTTTTGCACGTACGATGTGGGGGCGTGTTGAAGGCATTCGCGTGTTGCCTCATGGCAAGTATGAGGGAGGTGCGGATCCTCGTGGCGATGATACAGCGTTAGGATACTAACAATTAAATTGATCAAACAAAGGAAAGGCGTGTGCAGTAATTATGCTCACGCCTTTTTCATATTGTTGTCCTCAATGGTATTGACATCAGAACAGAAGTACAATGTCAGATTTCTACCTTACACATACTGCCGACCTTCTAAGAAGTATGTATGCATTGGTCCTTTCCCTTTAACATCAATGATTCCACGATCCTCGAAACGAAAATCATGCTGAAGCAATTCGTAGACTTCTTGTGAACAATGCACACGCCCCGGCATACCATGCGATTCCATACGCGATGATGTATTGACTGTATCACCCCACAAGTCGTATGAGAATTTAGTCGTACCAATAATCCCGGCGACAACATCGCCTGTGTGCATACCAATACGGACATTCAATCGAGCCGGTAAATGTGTCATCGCATCAGCTGTTGCCTGAATTGACGCAACCATTTCAAGTGCAGCTTCAGCGGCAGCATGAGCATGATATTCCATAGGAGCAGGTGCTCCGGCAACCGCCATATAAGCATCACCAATAGTTTTAATTTTTTCTAATCCGTTGTTGGCAGCAATTTTGTCGAAATCAACAAAGACTTGATCGAGCATCGACACGACTTCCTCAGCAGACATGACCTTCGACATCACAGTGAAACCAACGATATCAGCAAAGATGACCGTGACACCGGGAAGACGCTCAGCAATACGTTTTTCACCACTCTTCAAACGACCAACAATGACCGGTGGTAAAATATTGAGCAAGAGTTTTTCGGATTTTGCTTTTTCTTCTTCAATAACACTATTCTTTTCTTGCAGTTCTGTATTGGCAATTTCAATGTTTGCAGCTTGCTCCTCGAGAACTTCTTGTTGCCGAAGGATTTGGTCATTTTGTGATTGTAGTTGCGCATTAGCTCTTTTGCGCTGCTGATTATTGCGATATAAAACTACTGACAGCGCAGCCACCAAAGCAAAACCAATGATAGCACCGATAATGACAGCACGCTGTCGGGCAATTTCTGCTTCTTGTGCTTCACCGCTTTTCTTGAGTAATTCGTTTTCTGCTTGTTTGCGGGCTAATTCCAAACCATTTTCCAATCGTCCGATGTCACGCTCACGCTCCTCGCTGAAGAGCGAGTCTTTGTATAATAAATAGCGTTCGTGGAATTGCAGTGCCTGACGATAGTCATTGCGCGCACGATAGACTTTCCACAGATTCTCGGAAGCATCACGCACAATGGTTTTTGCACCAATGGTTTCCCCCATCGCAAATGCTCGAGACGATTCCTTTTCGGCAAGATCAAGTTTACCCTGTTTGAAATACACTGCCCCAATATCATTGATAAGATTCGCCATCGTATTCTTATCATCAAGTTCTTGCACAATCGGCAAGGCACGCTCAAAATATGTCAGCGCATGCTTATAGTCGCCACTATCCAAATAGGTCGACCCCATATTGGTCAATGTTAATGCAATGTTGCGCTTATTCCCAAGCTCTTCGTTGAGTTTGAGGGCTTGCTCGTTGTATGCGAGAGATTTTGCATACTGCTTAGTGTAACGATATACAATACCGATATTGATGAGAGCATATGAAGCACCGCTTTTGTTGCCAATTTCGTTACATAACTCAAGCGAGCGATTATAGTTTTTAAGTGCCTCTTCGTAGTTTTTACGATTACGATACACAATACCAATATTACCCAAAAGCAGAATCATACTCGGTTTGTCTTGCTTTTTCTCAGCAACTTCCAATCCTTTGAAATATGACGATAATGCTTCGGGATAATTTCCCTGATCAGAGTATAACAACCCTATGTTATTACGTAGACGAACAATTTTTTGCGTATTGCCAAGTTCTTCGAAAAGCTTTAAAGCAAATTGATAACTTTCGAGTGCTTCATAATATTTAGCTCTGCCATATAAGGAAATACCTAGTACCCGATAGCCATCGGCAAGACCAAACTGATAGCCGACTTTTTCAGCAAGTACAATCGCCTGACGAGCATATTCCTCCGTTTTATCCGGTGCGGTTGTATACACGGCGAAGCCAAGGTCATTCAGCGTAAGAATGCGTGTTGTATCGTGAATCGAACCAGCAAGAACTGCCTTAAGTGAATCTATTCTTTTGTTTTGAGCAACACTCATGGTTGGCCATGACAGTCCACTGTATAGCACAAGAGCAATACCGACAAATATGCGCCGAGCATAAGTACCGCGATGTGGCAAGACTAAAGATAAAAATGGTGTCATAGTCAATGCAAGTCTTTGGCGAGTGTGAGAATAAAAACAATTGAGAGAAAGAATTTACCCTTTGCTATGGGAATAGACGACAAAAAAACAACTGTCAACCAACAAGCAACAAAACAATCCTTGGACAATCACTATTGAAGAAGAGGAAATTCCACTACAAATTGTGTATTCTGTCCGGTGTCTGAAATACAGTAAATAATCCCATTCATCAGGCTGACAAATTTTTTAACCACCGATAGACCTAACCCGGTCGAACTCTCACCAGCAGTGGGTTGTACTGATAATCTTGCAAAACGTGTAAATAGTTTTTGCTGGTCTTCTTTGCTGATACCCGGTCCACTATCTTCAATGGAAAACTGTACAGTATTCGTAAAAGATTGTTGTCGCATTGTAATATGCCCATGTTCCGGCGAGAATTTGAGAGCATTCGAGACAAGATTATCATACACTTGCCTCAAGAGTAGAGGATGAGCAAGAATATGAACTTGCGTATCGGTACCTTCGAGCGAGATTAAAATTCGTTTTTCTTTAGCGCGCTCAGCATATTCATGGGCAACCTCGGTAAAAATTTGTGTCGCATTCACTGAAGATTGTTCGAGATTAGCAGCCCCACTTTCAACTGTTTCTGCGTTAAGTAGGTTTGCGATAATGATTTCCATGCGCTCTGCTGTCATGATTATTTGCGAGAGCTTCGTTGATATTTCGATGGCTGTAGCGCGATCAGCATCGGTTTTAGCCTTGAGCGTTTCGGCAGTTAAAATGAGTCCTGCAAGAGGATTTTTTAAATCATGAGCAACAATTCCAAGGAATTCTGACTTCTCATTATTGAGCTTATGGAGGGCAGCATTGCGGTCAAGAAGCATTGCATTGGCTGTTGCAATGGCACGCGAACTTGCTTCTAATTCTTCAATCTGTTGAGCAATCGAGCTGTTTGCATGTATAAGTTCTTGATTTACTCTCCATACTTCGCGCTCTGCTCTTGATCGATCGGTAACATCAATACCAACCCCTAACACACCGATAATTTCACGTTCAGCATTAAAGACCGGAGCATACACTGCAAGCAGATTACGATCTTGAACATGATACATTTCGGCACGTTGCCAAAACTCTTCATCTAAAAATACCTGTAGCAATTCGCCCTGAAATGCACGCTGTACAAAAACATCAATCGCACGATAGGCAGCCGGAGACAATATTTCTTCACGTTTTTTTCCTTGTACTTCGTGTCGTTCTTTACGTGTGATACGTGCAAAAAAACTGTTAGCAATTTCATACACATTGTCACGATTCATGTACGTGATAGCGATTGGAGCTGCTTCGAGAATGGCATCAACAACGATATGCTGCTTTTGCAGTTCAGCAGTTTTAGTACGTAATGCTTCTTCAGCACGTCTTTGAGCTGTAACATCCAAGCCGACATTCACGCACCCAATAATGTTGCCATCATGCCCTACCATTGGTGAAAACACAATCAAAAAAACTTTTTTCTCACGGGGCATGCGGACAAACTCTTCCAGATCCATTTCATCTATAATTTCAGAAACCGTTTCTCCCCTGAGGGCGCGAAGAATGAGTGGTCGTACCACTGAATACGTTTCAGGTTGTACAATATCCGCAAAATGTTTCCCAACAACTTCTTCGGGTGTTGTATTAATTAATGCGGCGAAGCGTTTATTGGCGACACGAATAGTTTCATTCT
>DHLT01000293.1:5811-11799 GCA_002405405.1 Ignavibacteria bacterium UBA4661
GTTTCATTCTTCGTAATCATCGTAATCGTGGCGGGTGCCGTATCGAGTACCACATTAAAAAGATTTTTTTGCTCGTCAAGTTCTCGATTCTTGTCTGTAAGAAGACGGCTCAAATGTTGTTCGGCACGATAGCGTCTATGAAGGTAGAAGCCAAGCCCCATCATAAAAAGAAGCCCGCTAACAGCTACAATGAGACGATATGTCTGCTCATTGGCATTTTCTTGTTGCTGTTGTACTTGTGCCAAAAGTTGAGAATTTTCTTTTTTCATTTCGAGTGTGTTATACTCAATTTGATATTGGAGAATTTGCTTCTCTGACTCCGCCAACCGAATGCTGTCACGTAGGTTGCGATGGAGAATTGTGTATTGATATGCTTCTTGATATTTACCGATACGTGCGTAAGAATCAGAAAGTTCTGAATAAATTTTTTCTAAGCCGTATAAGTAGCCTACTGCTTGAGCCATAGGCAGCATACGAAGAGCAAATTCTACGGCGCGTTTCGGCTCACCAATTAACCGATAAATTTTTGCAATATCCGGAGTAACATTACAGATACCGGATCGATTGCCAATCCTGCTATACGCATCATATGCACGCATACAATAATCAAGTGCTGTCGTATATTGTTGTAGTTCAATATGCAGATTACCAAGACTGTGGAGTACATGTGCATAGCCGGAACCATTGATAAGATCAGGTGTACGATATGCTACTTCTGCTTTCGCTAAATAATAATAGGCGCTATCATACTGTTTCAATTGAGTGTAGGCATTACCCGCATTGAGATAAAGCAAGCGTGTTGGCAAATTTCCTTGCAAAGCAATGACTAAACCACGTTTAAAGGATTGCAGTGCTAATTCTGCTTGCCCACGGTCATTATGAATCGAACCAATGGCTGTGTGAGCTTCAACTATAAGTAAGGGCTGTTTTGTTCGTTCAGCAGCAATAAGCGCACGTTGTGCTAATTGCATAGCCGTGAGACGATCCGTCAGATAATTATTATAAATACCAATGGCTACTTGTGCAAGCATGACAATGTCTACATCACTTTTTTCACGGTCAGCAATGCTTAAAGCATCTGCAATATATCGTACAGCTTGTGCGACATTGTTTTTCCGTATGTTGATACGGCTCAGGACACCATAGGCACGCGCCACTCCTAAAGGGTAGTTTAATGAAGAGGATAGATTCAGCGCTTCTTGCACAGAGTTTATACTACTTACTGAATCCGACACACGATTACATAGTATAGCATACTGAATTAATGTATTAACACGAGTTGTATCTTTAGGTAATGAAGATAACAAGACCTGTAATGAATCAATTTGTTGCTTCATGCTTCCAAATGGGGACGATATTGACTGCGCCCACAAAGACTCTCTGCCTCCGACAATATTGAAAGCTATACACCATGCTGCACACAAGCATACAAAGCGGAACAAGTGACAAAAAAAAGCTTTCATGATAGCGACTGTAATAAAAAGCAACGAATGCAGACTATCCGGAAAATACGATTCTCTCAATAATGCAACTTTTCTCTTCAAGCACTGTCTATCAGTCTTAAGAGTTAGGTTGTTTTATAGGCAGTTCAACGATGAATGTAGCACCTTGACCGAAGATACTTTCAACCCACACTCTTCCATGATGAAGATCGACAATATGTTTGACACTGGATAAACCTACGCCATGCGAAGACTCTCCGCCGGTGGGTCGGGCAGAAAGTTTTTGAAAAAATCCAAATGCCTTTGCTTTATCCTCTTCTGTTAAACCCGGCCCCTCATCTTGTACTTCAAATCGAATTGTTGTGTCAGTATTGTGATGAAGCGCAATACGAACTTGCGTGTTTAGCGGGAAATACTTGAGTGCATTACTGATGAGATTATCCACGACTTGTCGAAGTTTGCGTTCATCGCCAGCGATTGTGATACTCTCTTCACAGTTCAGAATGAGGGTCTGATTTTTCTTCTGTGCCATGAGAGTAAATTGATGCGTGGCAACACGAAGC
Organism: Ignavibacteria bacterium UBA4661; assembly: GCA_002405405.1. Classification (GTDB taxonomy): domain Bacteria; phylum Bacteroidota; class Ignavibacteria; order Kapaibacteriales; family UBA4661; genus UBA4661. The sequence continues at coordinate 7,817 of DHLT01000293.1, forward strand.
ATATCACTCATAGAAAATTCTTGAATATCTAATACAACATTCCCCGATTCCATAGCGGCTCTGTCCAATAAATCACCAATCATCTCTAACATACGCACACTCATGGATTGAATCTCTTCCGCAAATTCCCGGTTTTCCCCTTCCGAACTACTCTGTAAGATCTCCGCAAGTGAACGGATATTCATCAGTGGATTCTTTAAATCATGCGATGCGACACTGAGAATTTTAATTTTCATCGCATTGGCTTGTTCAAACTCCAGATTAGTTTGTTGGAGTGCCTTGTTAATACTATGCAACTGTTGTGTCTGTCGATGCAATCGAGTATTTGTTTCCTGCAAGGCAACATTAGCTATATCAAGATCATGGCTACGTTCGGCAAGTGCACGCTCGGAAATAAGGCGTTTCCGGTACTGAATTGCTCCGATGATCAATGTGGTACCAATAATCACAACAGCAGTTAATAAAATAGTCTGGTATAATGTATCTCGCTCACGATTGAGAATGCGTATAGATTCTTGATTGCGTTCAGATTCGTATCGATGCAATTCCTCAAGCCCACCAAGCAATTCGCCTCGTCGATTAAAAATCAGTGAGTCACGAAGCGTTGTGAGTCGCTCACGAATTTCCAATGCTTTTGCAATATTGCCACTGTGTTTTTCGGCTTCCGCAAGAAGTTTGTAGATCTCAATGCGAGGCATGAGAATGTGAAAACTTTGTGCGACTGAATCGGCTTTATTCAGATATGATAAGGATAGAGCTGGCTTATGAACGATCGTAATGTAATACCGAGCCAGATTCGTTAAACCATCAATTAAGGTAAGATTATTATTTTCAATAATAGCTTGCTCTATACCTTGATGTAGCAAAGCCAATCCACGCTGACTATCAATCTCGCCAAACAGATGAACCCGTCCAAGGGCAACTATATCAACTGAAGATGAATTCCCGACAGCAGAACGGCGGACAGAATCTGCACGCATATAATATTGCAAAGCGGGGGAGTATTTATGTTGCCTATAATAGGCATCTCCGATGCTGTTACAGACACCGGCTATACCCATAGTCGTATTCAACTGCTCATGAATAGACAGTGACTCATGAAAATTTTTAAGTGCGCTCTCGAAATTTCCAGTTTCCGACTGAATGATACCAATGTTGTTCAGAATATTTGCATGCTCACGACGATTTTGTGTCGAATCTGCAATGCGCAATGCTTTAGTATAGCATTCCAATGCCGTAGCATACGCACCAACTGTATATGAAGCAATACCTAAATTTTTAAGTGCAACAACTTCGCCATTGGTATAGCGTAGTGATCGTGCAAGAAGAAGAGCTTTTTCGGCATACCCGCGCATCTGTTCTGGCGCATAGTCTTTGGCTTGAAAAGCAATAATATTGAGTAGGTTTACCTTTGCTGTATCTGTTGCTGTTGATAGTAAGTGCTGCAATCTTTCGAGTGTAGGATTCTGAAGAGTTGACAATGTCCTTGCATACAGTACCTGATGCACTAATACCATCGAAACTATAGCATATAGGATCAAAAGATAAAGCGAAACCAACGTATGTAGAGATCGTTTTTTCATTGCATGTGCGAGTGTTGATGGCGTTGGAGAAAAAAGCCTACGCAGTAAAATAGAGAAAAATATAATGCTCTACGAGATAGCATAGTCTCATAGGGCAAAAACAATACCAAAACCAATTTTTTTCTTTTTGAGTGTATGTTACGCTGTTTACGCTACGAAAAGAGGGCATAAAAAAAGGGTAGAAGAATCTTCTACCCTTATTGCCACATCCTTGCAGGAAGAACTATTGTTCTCGTTTATCAAATTCTGCACGCGAGAGGAGTGAAATCGCTTGCAGTTTTTGTGCTTGTAAGAGAGTATTCAAGGTACCCAGTTCTTTTTGCGTAAATGCCGTCCATTTTTTTGTCAGCGCATCGACTTCATTCCGAAGATTTTTTAAACGGTTCAGTTTTACCATGCCCGGATTGCCCGCATAGCCGGTAATTCCTCCCCATAAATCACTTGCACGTTCGCGGAGTTTATCTTCAGTATCGGCAAACATTGTGTTTTTATCTGCAATGAGTTCGCTGTGGAAAGCGGCAATTTGTTTTGCATACGCAGAAAATTTATCAGCTGTTGCTTTATCATTGCTTGATGCTTTTGCAGCTTCTTCGACAACTGTCCGCGCCTGACCAACTATTTCTGTGAGATAAGCAATGTCCTCTTGCAGAGCGAATATTTTAGCAACAGCTTCACGACGTACTTTGCGGTCAGCCGGACTGTGAGCATCCGACTCACGTAGTTCGATAGTGCCGGTATAGACTTTATCATTTTTAGTGATACGAACGGTGTAAGTACCCGGATCTACAATCGTACCAAAGGGTACACCACCAAAATTTGCAGATCGTGCAATTTTAGGAGCTTTGCCACGCATTCCCCAAATTACCCGATTAACGCCTTTGCGTTTAGTCGGTGTAAGATTTGCCAATACGGTTCCTTTGCTATCAAGAACTTCGAGTTTCAAGTCGCCCGACATCATACGCGCTTTCATGTAATAAACAATTTGCGCAACGCCGATCGGATTACCGGCAATGTATTCATCATTACCGGAATAATCAGCAAACGACACCTCGCCATCCGTGATTACTGCTTCGGTTGGCAGAATAACAAGATCGTCAGATAATTTCTCCGGTGTCAGACCACGCAATGACGTTAAATCATCAATGATAATGATACCGCGACCATGTGTAGCGCAAATAACATCATGCTCACGCGGATGAATTGCTATATCACGAACAGGAGTCGAGGGAAATTCATTCTTGAATTGTGCCCACGATGTACCACCGTCAATTGAAATAAACAAGCCCAATTCAGTTCCTACAAACAGAAGGTTTTTGCTCACAATGTCCTCACGAACAACATGGGCAAAACCACGCAAAGAATCATGCATAATCCGCGTCCATGTTTTGCCATAATCAACTGTTTTGTAGATATACGGATTCATATCGCCACGCATGTGGTTCTCAAAGGTAGCATATGCGGTTGCTTTGTCATAACGACTTGGCTCTATACAAGAAACCCATGTTCCGACAGGCAACGAAGCCGGGAGATTCGCATTCAACTTCGTCCATGATTTACCCGCATCGCGTGTTACATGCAGATTACCATCGTCAGTTCCTGCCCAAATTATTTTCTCGTCCAAAGGTGATTCTGCAATAGTAAAAATCGTACAATGATTTTCAGCAGACGTCTTGTCGGCAGTAACACCGCCGGTTTTTGCATCATATTTATTGGAATCGTTGGTTGTCAAATCAGGTGAAATACGCTCCCATGTTTCCCCACGATCCATTGTACGATGAACATATTGCGAGCCAACATACAATCGTTTTTTGTTGGTAGGGCTTGGGACAATCGGTGTATTCCAATTCCAGCGAAGTTTCTTCTCGCCAAGTTCTTCAAAAGGTTGAACAGCTTTGAATTCACTGGTTGAAACACGGCGACGACCGATAAATCCACCTTGCGATGTAAAGTAAATGTAATCGGGATTGTCTCGATCACGCAGAACATAAAAACCATCCCCAAATCCTGTAGACTCCCAATTTCGATTGGCAATCCCGCCGGGATTACGTGATGGTGCAAGCCATGAACCATTATCCTGCAAGCCCCCCATAACATTGTATGGCTTCATCATGTCGTAGGACACATGATAGAATTGTGCAACCGGAAGATTCCGGAACTGGCTCCATGTTGTACCTCTATCGAGCGAACGATACACGCCACCATCGGTGCCAAGCAGTAAATGTGCAGGATTGGTTGGATCAATCCACAAAGCATGATGATCAGGGTGATTGCCTCCGCCATACTCAAAACCATTGAATGTTTTACCGCCATCGGTACTTACACCAAGTTGATAGGAAGGGCGATAAATGCGATTCGTATCACTTGGATCGATGACCATAGTTGAGAAATAAAATGGACGTG
>DHLT01000293.1:11975-12174 GCA_002405405.1 Ignavibacteria bacterium UBA4661
TGCCCACGACTCTCCGCGATCATTCGACTTATAAAGCGCAGACTCTATTGCTTCAATTACAGCAAAGACAATATTCGGATGCGAGGGTGAAATTGTCACAACACTACGACCATAGTCGCCGGTCGGCAAATCTTTAGAATGTTTATTCCATGTTTTGCCACCGTCAACTGATTTATAATTTCCGCTCCCTGGTCCGCCA
>DHLT01000058.1 GCA_002405405.1 Ignavibacteria bacterium UBA4661
AACAACAACCCGAGCGCCAACAACAATCTGATCGACAACAGCAGTCGGTAGGAGTCATTATGCTTGCAGATACGCTCCAACCGCAAAGTATCTTGCGCAGTGAACGACGCAAGCCGGTTGAGAAAAAACTCAAGCATAGTGTTCCAACATCATCGGGAGTTGAGAACACAGAAGCAATGGGTGGTACGTTCATGGGGCGCGCGCACTATACGAACAATTCAAGCGAAGACGGGCTGTCTATGCATTTAGTTACTTGTTCTATGATCGATAGAGTAGGGCATATATGGTTTGGTACCGCTGGTGGTGGAGTGATGAGATATGATGGCAAAAGATTCACCACCTTAAGAGTGAGTCAGGGTTTGGTGAATGATAATGTATGGAAAATTTTTGAGGATAGATCCGGTAAGATATGGTTCAGCACGCTCGGTGGAGGGGTAAGCTGTTATGATGGCACAACATTCAAGAATTATACAAAAGCAGAAGGGCTTGCGGGCAATCATGTACGGAGTATAGTACAAGATCGCCATGGGGCTTTGTGGTTCGGTACATTTGGCGATGGAGTAAGTCGTTATGACGGTACAACATTTACGAACTATACAACGACTCACGGATTGCCAAGTAATAATGTTACGAGCATCTACGAGGATAAGTCGGGGAATCTGTGGTTCGGTACGAATGGTGGTGTTAGTCGCTATAATGGTACGAGCTTTACAACCTACACAACCGACCAGGGATTGGTACACAATAATGTAAGGGTTGTCATTGGCGATCGAATGGGGAATCTGTGGTTTGGTACAAATGGAGGAGTCAGTCGCTATGATGGACACACCTTTACCAATTACACGACTGCTCAGGGGCTTGTGAATAATTTCGTCAATAATATCTTTATCGATAGGTTGGGTGGAGTATGGTTTGCTACAGTCGGTGGAGTCAGTCATTTTGATGGAAGTAGATGTAGAAATTATACCACCGCACAGGGTTTGGGGGCTAATTTTGTTACTTGTATTACGGAAGACAAGTCCGGCAATATGTGGTTTGCAACCCGTGGTGGCGGAGTGAGTCGATTGAATGGACGCGGTTTTACCACGTTTACCAAAGAGCATGGACTCGCAGAGAATCTTGTGCGAAGTATCAGCGAGGATGCTTCCGGGAATTTGTGGTTTGGTATCTTTGGTGGTGGCGTCAGTCGTTATGATGGAAAACGGTTCATCAATTATACCACTGCTCACGGATTAGTCGATGATTTTGTACGGTGTATCGTCCATGACAGAATGAAGCATTGTTGGATAGGTACCGAACAAGGGCTTAGCTACTTCGATGGAACAACATTTACGAACTATACGACAGCACAAGGACTGTTGTCTAATTCCATTACGAACATTCTTGAGGACAAATCCGGCACCGTGTGGTTCGGAACATTTGGCGGAGGTTTGACTCGATATGATGGCAAACAATTTATGCATTACACGACCAACCAAGGGTTGTCAGGTCATGCGATTTGGAGTAGTGTCGAAGACAAAGAGGGCATTTTATGGTTTGGTACATATGGTGGTGGTATCACGCGCTATGACAGAGAAAGTTTTGTGCATTTGGATATGCGCCATGGACTAGCCGGCAATGTGATTCGTTGTATTCGTCAAGACAATCGTGGTAATCTTTGGTGTGCGACCGATCGAGGTTTGAGTGTTCTTCGTGCTGAAACCATCGCCATGATACGTGAAGAGGTGCAAGAGATATCGGCGCAGAGAGCATCCGAGAGGAAAAATCACACCAAGAAGGATGGCAAGCCAGTGCATGACAGCATCATGATTCCAACCAATTGTTTTCAGAATTTTACGACAGACAATGGTTTACCTGATGATTTCATTACCCAAATTGCACAAATGCCGGATGGAAGAATGGTTATAGGCACACGATCAGGAGGCATCATGATGTTCGCAGTTTCTGCTGACTTCAAGATGATACATAGCATCGAGATATTCAATATGCAAACAGGGTACCCTGTATCAGACATACTTTTCGGACAAAACAGTCTACTTATCGATCGTCATGGAATGTTATGGGCTGGTACCGGAAATGCTCAAACAGGATTAGTACGGTTTGATGAACGGGAGTTTCGTGAGGATATTGTACGCAAGCGCACCGAAGTGCCACCGGTGATGATACGCGCCATGAGTATAGGAGATATGCCGATCAGTTGGTACACGCTTCAGCGACGAGGGGTGATTGCTACGGCGACCGATAGTGCCCGAGCGCGTTTGGAGGAGTATCTTGCTCATGGAAAGAGCATGAGCCAAGGTGAACGCGATACACTTGTCCGTCGTTTTGGCGGGATACGCTTTGACAGTATTACGCCATACTATCCCCTGCCGATGCATATAGAATTGCCGTATGAACACAATAAAGTAACATTTGATTTTATTGGTATTGAAACAGGGAAACCGTGGCAGGTGTGGTATCAATACATATTGGAGGGGTATGATAAAGAGTGGAGTCCCATGACACAGCAGACGAATGCGGTGTTCGGAAATATATCTGAGGGAACATATACGTTCAAGGTGAAAGCACGGGGAGTATCGGGGGTTTGGAGTGAGCCGATTATCTATACATTTAGGGTGTTACCGCCATGGTATCGCACATGGTGGGCATATAGTGTATATGGTATCGCGGCATTCTTGAGCATCTATGTCTATACGCATTGGAGGGAGCGAGCATTACAGGCAGAGAAAGAAGCACTGGAAGAAATAGTGAAAGAGCGAACAAAAGAACTGACGCACGAGAAGAAGAAGTCAGATGATTTGCTATTGAATATCTTACCGTATGAAATCGCAGAGGAGTTAAAGCAGAAAGGTGAAGCCGATGCGAAGTTGATAGAAGAAGCGACGGTATTATTTACGGATTTCAAGGGATTCACGCAGTTATCGGAGCAGTTGAGTCCTCAGGCATTAGTTAATGAGATCCACCAGTGTTTTTCAGCATTTGATGGAATCATGCAGAAATATCATGTGGAGAAAATAAAGACGATCGGCGATGCGTATATGGCAGTAGGAGGTTTACCGATAGCCAATACAACACATGCGGAAGATGTCGTATCAGCGGCATTGGAGATACAACAGTACATGGAAGAGTACTACCGAAGGAAGTCATCACGTGGGGAGATTTGTTTTGAGATACGCATAGGCGTGCATACGGGACCAGTGATTGCAGGGATAGTCGGCATCAAAAAGTTTGCCTATGATATATGGGGTGATACGGTGAACACAGCATCACGGATGGAGTCATCAGGAGAAGTTGGTAAAATCAACATCAGTGGCAGTACATATGCACTGATACAAGACAAGTTTAGGTGCGAGTATCGTGGCAAAGTAACAGCCAAAGGCAAAGGCGATATCGATATGTATTTTGTGGAAGGAAGGAAAGAAGTCGGATAATATCTTTTGAAGTCGGATAATGTCTTTTGTTATCGCTTAACGAGTACCTTTCCTGATGCACGTAAGGAGCCATCGGACGTATATGCACCGAAGATTTACACGCCCCCCGGCACCATGTTGCCATTGCGGTCGCGTCCGTCCCACACTGCACGGCGTGAATTGTTAGCATCAATAATAGCAACTTGTTTGCCGTCGATGGTAGAGATTTTCACTGATGCTAAACCGGCTAACCCATCGATTGCAACACTGTTGTCAAGTTCGGGTGTAAAGGGTTGCGGGTAACAGGTCAATTTGGGTGCAAATGCTTGTAGCGGTGTCGAAGCGTAGTTGCTCACGGCATTCATACCACTTGCACTGCCAATATACATAATGCCTGTGTCGTCATCCGAAGCAAGTGATGTAATCGCATTTGATAAGAGGGGCGAATTATCTGTCGTGAATTGTGCCAAGACGCTGTCACCACCCGGTGTAATGACAAAAAGACCTCCGCTTGTACCTAACCATTTGCGGTTGATAGCATCAACGGCAATGGCATTGATTGAAAGATTTTGCAAACTCTGCAAGCGATCAAGTCGCGAGAAATTGGGCGTCTGTCCTGATAAAACAGCACCTGTATTGACAGAGTTAAAAAGACCTTGATTTGTACCGACCCACAAGATGAATTCCTTATCTACCACCAAGCAATTTTGCTTGTCAATACCGCTTACGCCTGTATTGACACTATTGAGAATACCACGAATGTCATCGCTGGTATTTGTTGGTGTGCCACGCTCATTAAAAAAGGAGAGACCATTGGTACCATCGGTTGAACCACCCATCCATTTTGTACCAAAACCATCGATAGCAATCAGCGACAGTTGGCTATTGCCTCGTGTTAGGGGAAAGCGACCGAACTGGTTTGTAGCAGTCATTGTATAAATGCTGTCCACACCAAAGCAAGTAATCCATGTGGTATTGTTGTCATCGGTTTGCATCTTATTGACAACAACAAAATTATTCACACCATCGATTGCAAAAAGACCGGAATTTGTTCGTGAGAATCGTTGTAATGTGTAGCGATCATTTTGTGGGGTAAAGACAGCCAAACCATCGCCCCATGAACCCGAGAAAACCCTGTCTTGGTTAGAAATGTGAATACTCACATAGTTGTTGCGATTGAGAAGAGGATAAAGTTGCGAAGTGAAATTTGTCCAGCGTGTACTATCGTTGGGTGCATAACGAAGAATACCGCGACCATTCGTGTTTCGAATAGAGGTTGCCGCCCACACTGTACCATCGGTTGGATTAACAGCAAGATCAAAAAATTGATTAGTATTAGGGCAATCCGGTA
>DHLT01000150.1 GCA_002405405.1 Ignavibacteria bacterium UBA4661
ATTCATTATCTCATGGGAAATCACTACTTTGGGCAGCGGTCTTTTTTTGAAGAAGAATTGCATATACCTATTTATTGAGAGGATCTTGCAACCACCATCCGAGGCAAAAAATTTTATTTCGCTCATGGCGATGGCAAAGCATACAACGACACAGGGTATTTGATTCTCAAAAAAATTCTACGCAGTCGTATTAATCAGTGGCTCTGGAAATGGCTGCATCCGGATATTGGTGTTGGTCTTGCCGCCGGTGTATCGCGCCGAAGTCGTGCTTACACAAGCGATAAAAATTATGGGAATGAAAAAAATGGACTGACGGATTTTGCGCAAGCAAAAATTATGAACGAAGATGTTGATTTTGTTATCATGGGACATTTACACCAGCCGATGCGGCATGAATTCTTAAAAAAAGACGGTAGCTTAGGCGTGTATATGAATCTTGGTGATTGGCTTGGGCATGATACTTTTGGAATGTTCGATGGCTATACCCTTACTCTTGCCAGTGTCCATGATTTTTTGAAGAAGGTTGGGGAACATTAATAGTACGTGGACGGAAGCATGTTCAATTTCACACTCATAAATTTGACTATCACGCCATTTTTCACGAATTTTGTAATTCTTGTTGAGTGCAAATCAAATAATCAGGAAAAGAATTACTCAGCATAGTTATTTGATAGTTCGGTTTGTTGTTGGTTTAATTTATAGGATGGCGTATGTCGCGTAGCATTAACAAAGTGATGTTGATCGGTAATGTTGGTAAAGATCCGGATGTGAAATATAATCAGACCGGTACACCATATACAACGTTTTCACTGGCAACATCAGAGGTTTGGAAAGATAAAGATGGGGCATTGCAAGAGCGAACAGATTGGCATTCCGTGGTCGCATGGCGCAAGTTAGCAGAGATTATTGGGGAGAAAGTTCGTAAAGGATCTCGTTTGTACATTGAGGGGAAAATTCAAACACGCTCGATTGAAAAGAACGGTGATCGTCGTTACGTTACGGACATTGTCGCCGAAAATATGCTCATTTTAGATGGCAAGTCAGTATCACATCGCGAAGAATCCTATAATAATGATGATTTCGCGTTGGGCGCATCCGATGATATTTCTTTCTAGTTCGGACTGTTGCATTCTTGATGCTCTTCGTATAATCGATAGTGCATAAGCAGTACTCTACAAGCCCTTTGCGGTATGCCAAACACTGCAAAGGGCTTTTTATTTCGTCTCAATTTGTGTTCCGTTGGATTAAATCTTTTACCGGCGAATTTTTTATTGACTATGAATAATAACAAAGCAATTGAACTCAAAGTTGGAATCGTATCATTTCTTGGTTTGTGTTTGCTTGTCGGTGCTCTGCTTTTAGGTCGGGGGGCAATAACAAATAATCAAGCGCAGATTGTTATGACTTTTCCTTCGTCCGGCGGTATTGAGCCATCTGCCCCTGTAACCGTTGCCGGTGTAAAACGTGGTACGGTTGTCAGTGTGGACAATATCAACGGTGCTGTACGCATTGTTGCTGCTTTAAATCGTATGGATGATATTAAAGCCGATGCTGTTGCCAGAATTGTTATGCTTGAAATAACGGGTGGAAAAAAAATTGAAATTATGCCTGGTATATCACCAACTCCTTATGCATCATCAATGACGATTCGAGGTGAAACAGCTGTGGACGTGTCTGAACTTGTCGCTATGGTTGGTGATGTCGCTCAAAGTGCAAAATCAACGATTATGCGTTTAGATACCATTACGGCTGTGCTAACGAATGTCATGGGTGATCCACAATTTTCTTCGTCAATTAAGAGCACTGTGCAAAACCTTTCGGAAATTGCATCAACAGGTAACGAATTGCTTAAAGCAAACCGTTCCACATTGCAACGTACCATCGCCAATCTTGATGCAATTACAGCTGATGTTCGAGTATTGGCACGTAAAAATGGTCCGGTTGATTCATTGGTTGCATCACTGAGTACATTAACTGGCAATGCAAACACATTTATTCGTTCCCTAGATACAACACGCAAAAATGCGGATGGTACTTTAGAGCAAGCACAAGCCCTCTTAAATGATATCCGCCGGACAAAAGGCTTTGCCAATCGCATCATTTATGATGATATGCTTGCCGCTCGACTTGACTCCGCACTGACGGATATTCATTTCTTGGTCAAATTTATCAACGCTAATGGTATTAATGTCAATGTCCGTCTTGGTACGCGTCCATAACTTTTTATTTTTTTTGATACGATTTGATTATGATGAAAGGCTTTAAAACATTCAATGAAGAAGTGTATCAGTATATCGCTGACAACTTTGGTGACCGCGACGAATTCTTATCAGAACTCAATGTTCAAGCTGAAGAGAAAGGGTTTCCGGGTATTCAAATTGCACCCGAACAATTAGCTTATTTTCGTGTGTTGCTTAAGAGTATGAATGCTCAATATGCGGTAGAAATCGGCACGCTTGCCGGGTATTCTACTATTGGTATTGCACAAATGCTGAGCGATCATGGTATGATTACTTCTTTTGAAAAAAATGCTCGCCATGCGGAATTTGCCGCACGCAAAGCACGAGAAGCAGGACTTGCAGGTAAGGTGCAAATTCATGTGGGTGATGCAATGGAATTACTTCCAAAATTTACACCCACATATCAGTTTGATTTTGCCTTTATCGATGGCGATAAAAAGAATTACTTATCGTACTTCACGATGCTGTTACCCTTGATGCGTCATGGCGGTGTTATTGTTGCTGATAATGTTTTGGCTTGGGGCAATATTGCTGATGCTGATAATCATGATGAATTGGTAGAGTCACTGCGAGCATTTAATCATGAAGTAACAAAACGTTCGGATGTCTTGAGTTCGCTTGTACCACTTGGCGACGGAATGTTAGTGTGCGTAAAACTATAATCTATCCGATTTATGTTTGTGTGATACTGTTTTTGCTATTTGTATGAATGAATGAGCCAGACGTTTCTTGTGTACATGCTTTGTTACAGCGTTCTTGCTAGCGGACAAGGTGTATTTTTGTATCGTTCGTTTTCGGCTATAATTATGCAGTGGATTGCCATGATATATTCGTCTCGCAAAGTACGTTTTGCAGTACTGATGACAGGTGTTGTACTTTGTGCCATTCTGAATAGTTGTTCTTCTTCTCGACCGCAAAGTCTTTCCATGCGGTTTGATGATTATACGCCGACTACCTTGCGGGACAGCGTGCTACATGCCACCAAATCTAAACCCGTATATATTACCGGAACAAAGTCTATCGATTCGGTCGATATCAATAAAATTTTCCTTGATATTTGGCGCACAGAAACGCAGGATTATCCAAAGCAGGTACGCGTTTTTGCTCGTGTGGTAGATTCAACAGGAAATTTTATTACCGGTATGGCAGAACCCTACTACAAAGGTTCCGGTGATTATCGGGGATATTGGAGCGGAATGACAGAAATGTTGGGGAAAGATACTATTACAGTTAGAGATTTTTCTGTCCGTGAATTTGGCGATAAAGACTCTATAGCGTATAGTGTTATGTTGACGCTCGATCGGGGAGGATCGATGGGCGGAACACTGCAAGCTCTAAATAATGCCTCTGCTATTTTTGTAAGCATGAAGCGGAGTTATGATCGCATTGGTATTACGACCTTCGATAGTAAAGCACGTGTCGTGGTGTTACCTTCTGCTGATAGTGCGCAAGTTTTGCAATCACTTCGTAACTCAAACGACAAAGTATTGGGGTATTATACAGCAATGTATGATGGTTTGAAAGAATCCATTCTTGCATTGCAATCTGCACCATCTGATGTGCCTCGCGCCGTAGTGGTATTTACTGATGGTGAAGATAATGCTTCACGCACAAGCGATGCCGAAGTTGTACGTCTTGCTAAAAAAGAAGATGTGCGTATTTTCTCGATTGGTTTCGGTTATCCGAATGATGGTATTCTTCAAGTTATGGCGCAAGAAACGGGTGGACGTCATTATGCTGTAGCTAGCGAGAAAGAGATGCGTTCAGCATTTGAAGATATCTATCGAAGCTTGCGCAATTTTTATCGTATTACCTATACGCCAACTAAATTCGACGGTCGCCATCGTGTACGTATTCGAATCAATCCGCGGGGCGATCAACAAACCACTAAGACCGACGGTCAAGCATTTGCCTCTAACGACACAAATAACAAAAAGAATATCAACGGAAATGGGAATGGCAACGG
>DHLT01000231.1:0-10548 GCA_002405405.1 Ignavibacteria bacterium UBA4661
CCTGGTCCGCCAGACTCGAAAGAGTATGCTTTGCGGCGAAATTCCCACATGGTTGCATACATGATTTGGGGATTTGAGGGATCAATTGCAATATCGGCGCAACCGGTTTTTTCATTCCCATACAAAACTTTTTCAAAGGTTTTTCCACCATCGGATGTTTTGTATAAGCCCCGATGCTCACTGTCGCCCCATAGTGGTCCGGGAGCAGCAACAAAGACTTCCTCAGGGTTTTTCGGATTGATTGCAATTTTTGCAATATGCTCTGTTTGTTCCCAACCCACCGATTTCCATGTTTCACCGGCATCTGTTGTTTTATACAAACCACCGCCAATCGAAACACTATTGCGCATATTACTTTCACCTGTACCGACCCATACCACGGAATCTTGATGGCGAGGATCAAGGGCAATTGCACCAATGGATTGATATTTTTCTTTATCGAAAATTGGTCTAAACGTCGTCCCATTATCTTTTGATTTCCATACACCGCCGGCAGCAGTACCAACATAGATAACAAGTTTCTTTGCTGTTTTGGAAGCATCGGTGTCAACATACAGGGCTTCAATTGCACTGATACGCCCACTGGAAGTTGCCGGTCCAATCTGCCGCCCCTCAATAACACCAAAAGTATTGCCATTAAAAAGCGATGAAGCGATTGGTTTAGCAGGTACCTGATCGGGTTGTGTTGCAACAGTTTTTACAGGTTGTTTAGCAGGTATTTTTGAACCTGATATCGCATGAGCTGAATGAGGCATAAGCAATACACTCAAAAAGAGCATAGCACCACTTACCCCCAATACAGCACATGTCTGTACTGATTGTACGGTGCGAGAACGTAAAAAAGAAAACGGCATACACACGAAAGAGATGATGAGAAAAAAAGGGAAATAGCAGGATTATTGGCATAACAAAAGCGGAATACTTTGTATAGGACAAAAGTACTCCGCGTCTTGTACGATAGGCGAACGAAAAGGTTACGCTGTTTTTTGTGCAATAAAATACTTTTCTTCTTTGATTTGCTCTTTGGGGAATCGTGCACGATACAGCATAGCTTTAACATTTTCGATCATTTGCGGATTACCACAGGCATAGCCGATAGAATTGGTATAATCCATACCCGCACCATCTGCATATTTACGCATCAAGTCATCAACTCGACCGACCTCGCCCGTCCATGAAGGATCATCATAATGACGACTGATTGTTGGTATGTACTGCAACCAGTCGCACTGTTCTGCCAGTGCACTCATTTCATCTTTATAGATACCAAGTTCGCCGGAATGGCTTGCACCATGCAAGATCATGAGCCGATGCGGTTCGGTAATTTTTCCTTCATCCAGCAAACGTTTCTGCGTGCGCGCAATGCTGATGTAGGGACCTACACCGGTAACTGTTGCACACATGATATGATTTTTCATGCCTTGTTTCTCTTGGAGAACAAAAGCACCGATTATTTTATTCTTGAAGAGAATCGTGTCATTCGGGCGCAATTCCCACAAGCGTGGTGTAAGTTTACCTTCCGGCACAAGATCAATATACATCTCGATATATGGTTCTAAAGGCGACGATACAACAGAGTATGGACGCTGAATCAATTTTTCACCATCGGGGAAAGCGATGGTAGCATATTGCCCGGGTGTAAATGTAAAGTCGTGTTCGGGCTTAAATTTGAACACAGCAACATCCTTAGTAAAATCTACGCGTTCGAGAAGTGTAGCACGTTGAAAATTTGGTATTTCCATGCAGTCAAAGAAAAAACAGTACAACAAGGAGAATTATTATGCTATGAGCAGACCGCAAAAATCGTGAGAAATCTGTTGTAGTTGAGTGAGATTTTTTGCGGATTGCCCTAGATAATACAAATGATCTATTCGCTCACAGCCATACGGCGCAGGACATAACAATAAATCCATTGTATCTACTTGGAGTAGTTGTAGTCGGGAAAATTGCATCGCTCGCACGAAAAATACGTCCTTCTGCACGAAGAAGCATGTTGTGTGCAGGATAATAATCAATATTGATCGATGCACCGACAGTACGAAACATACTCTGTTCGAGAGGAATGATCACACCGTTCGGATCGCTGTAATACTCTACACGACTACCAAGTTTGATGTTTTCACTCCAATGATAGCGTAGCAAGAATGATGTTCCCCACCACAGATCAGAACCTCCTTTTGTGGCTGACTGTACTCCGACATCAAGTGTTGTACTCATCTCCACACGCTCCGAGAAAGAGTGTTGCACAAAAACATTATTGAAATACCGCATTTTTTGTAGTGCAGTATCGGGCTGTTCGTTGCCGATAAAAGTGCTCCAATTGAGTAATGTCGATGTTGTAGGTCGCCATTGCAATTGTGTACCGATGGCTTTGCTATTATTTGTTTCACGGATATTCTGCCAACCATTCAGCAACAGAATACTTGCCGTCAGATTCTCTGCAACCTCTGCCGAGAGCTTGATACCTGCTTCGTAGTATGGTGAGTAATCGGCTACAAATGAGCGCGAATAGTTCCAATTATCTTTTGAAATCGCACTTTCTACACCAATATGTGAAGGCATAATTCCCATATCGATCCATACATCCTTGCCAAGTCGAACACCCGCCGATGCTTCATGAATGATACGAAGATCTTGTGGCTCAGCAATATAATTTGACTGCACATAGGTACCTGTTTGCAGAGCAAGCCGAGCGCGAACATTGTTTTGCGTGTACTGTGCCGATAGCACCGCCAGATTGATATTCACTTCGTTATGACGAAGCGGTTGCGTCGTAAAGCTTCGTTCGCGATTCGGTGGCTGATTCAGATCATAGGCATAATACATATCAACAAAAGCAGAGAATTGAAGATTTGCCGTAGTCTGCGCCGAAAGGCTCAAAACCATCATAAAGAAGAATGTTAGACAAAAAGAGAAACGAGAGGTCATGAACATAACTCGAAAAAAATGAGAATACCACAGACGACAATCGTATCGCTGTGAACCATAATAGCCATTATAATAACGTAACCCTTAGCTTCAGAGTATGGGTGGTTCTTCCAGGAGAAGCATTCTATATCCAATACCCGGCTCTGTAATAAAAATGGTAGGACGTGTTGTATCTTTTTCAAATTTCCTACGAAGATTTCCCACATACACACGTAGGTACTGTGTTTCTTCTTTGAAAGCTGTACCCCAAACTTCCGTTAACAAAAAAGTATGCGTCAAAATCTTGCCCGGATGCTGTAAGAATATGCGAAGTAGATGCAATTCTGTTGCTGTCAGTTCAATTTCACGACCATGCAGAGTAACAAGATGTGATGCAACATCTAACTTTATTGCCCCATTCGATAAAATAGATGATGTTGTATCTGTTTGTGATTGATGGCGTAAAGCCACTCGCACACGTGCTAAAAGTTCGGACATACCAAAAGGTTTTGTGAGATAATCATCCGCACCTTTATCTAAAGCTACTACCTTTTCTTCTTCTCGATCGCGAACTGACAAGATAATAACAGGTACCTGCGACCACTCACGAATACGACTTAACACATCAATACCAGTGATATCAGGTAATCCTATATCGAGAAGTATGATATCAGGCTTGTGCATAGCTGTCATTTCTATGCCAAGCGTGCCGGTATCGGCTGTTAGTGTGCGATAACCTTGTTTCTCTAACGTAAAGACTAAAAGCTTGCGTATTTGAGCTTCATCATCAATGATTAAAGCAGTTGTTTTATGATGCATACAGTACCAACATTAAAACAAAGAGAAAGTATGTTCAACAAATTGGAGCCGCGTGATATGACCCTATAGAAGTAACTACTACTGTAGAGACGTAAGAGGTTCGTGAAGCAGTGGAAAAAGAATTCTAAAATGTGCACCTGTACGATCCGTACGATTAGCTGCTTGTACAATACCACCTTGCAAATGAACAAATTCTCTGGCGATTGAAAGACCCAATCCCAGACCTCCGCTGGTGTTTGGTTCTTCGCGATAATATTATTCTAATACTTTTTCCGGGTTTTCGACCGGCAATCCGGGACCTTCGTCCATTATTTCAAGAATAATATGCCGTGTTTGAGAATGAGCAGAGAGAGATTCAGTCGTACATGATATAGTAATAGTACTGCCTGAGGGTGCATATTTTGTTGCATTATGCAAGATATTCACGATTGCTTGCTGAAGCAAAACAGTATCACACCGCAGAAGAGGAAGAAACTCGCCGAACTCAATATTGAGATGAAATGCAGCCGTATCATTATAACACTGATCCAATGCACTATTGATTGTATCACGAATATCGCACCAATCTTGATGCGGACGTACCTTGCCTGCTTCGATACGCGAGATATCGAGCAAATTCGATACCAAGCGTTGCAAGCGCAATCCGGCAATATGTATTTCTTCCAACAATGTTGTTCGAGTCTTAGCATCTTCGGCATTTTCTTTATCTCGAAGATGTTCGATCGCTCCGGTGATTGCAGAAATTGGCGTTCGTAATTCATGTGATAAAGAATTAAAAAGCGTTTCATACAAACGCTCAGACTCTTTACTTACAGCATATTCACGCTCAGTTGTATGCAGAGCCAAACGCTCTAATTTACCTGCAATCTGAACAGTAAGCGCATCAAGTAAATCCTCCTGATCCGGCAATAACTGTTCATCAAGCATAAACTTCAGACAAAGAAGACCTTGTTTGCCTCGTTGTGTTATCAAAGGAACATACATACCGTTTGCCAGAGGTACTGTAGTTGTAAAACGTCCGGCAGGTTTGCCATTTGCGAATGCCCATAATGCAACGCTTTTTTCTTTCTCATCTTCAAAGAAACGTTGTATATCAGATCCCAAACCAATCAAATTGTTAGGATGCTTATTATCAGGAACAAGAACAATACTCTGTACATGGAAAATCTCATCAAGATTTTTCTGAATGACATCCGCTGTTTCTTGTGGTGAGTATGTTGCTGACAGTGTTCGAATAAAATGATACAATGTATTAATGCGTTCCTCACGAGTGCGTACTAGTTGCTCATTAAGACGCAAGCGATTCGTAAGTGTTCCGCTAACAACAGCAAAAAGAACATACAGACCCACCATCATAACATCATCGGGTGATGAAATCACAAATGTGAATCGTGGTGGGATAAAGAAAAAATTCCACAGCATTGCACTCAAAATCGCCGAGAGAATAATTGGCAAGCGTGTAGCAAAAAGCGGAATAATTGAGACACAAAACAGCATGAGTAATCCTACGGATTTATATCCGATGTATTGCTCTGCAAAGCCACCAAGTACTACCGAAAGTAATACCATCACACCTGCCCACAGATACTCGTTCAGAGAGGGTAGATCGGTAAACTGCCATAACGAGGTTCGTACTTTGCCAAAGCGCGGCAATGCGCTGTTTACCACAAAAACGTCGATCCCCGTACTTAGTTGAATGACACGATCAGTAAGTGAACCTCCACGAATTGCACTTGTTATCATTTTCCAAGGCGATTGGAGAATCGGCTTACCCATGACAATATGAGTTACGCCTTCTTGCCTCGCTGTCCGAACAATACCTTGCGCAACATCATAATCCTGCGTCGTGTTAATATGAGCTCCTAATTCTCGTGCTAGCGTAATATTTTGTACCAGTTGCTTTTTATTCTCTACCGAAAGAGGAGTTGTCGATTCAACAACTACCCCCAACCATTCTGCATTCATCGCAAATGCCATACGACGTGTGGAACGAATCAATTGCATAGAATATGGTCCGGGACCAATAGCTGTCAGCAAACGCATACCCGACTGCCAAGGCTCGTCAATATGGTGTTCCCGACGATAATTCCGAACATCTTGCTCTACACGCTCGGTAGTAAATCGAAGCGCCATTTCACGGAGTGCTGTCAGATTCCCTTGACGAAAGAAATGACGTATTGCCTCTTGTGATTTGTCATGGGCATAGACTTTACCTTCTGCAAGTCGCTGAAGCAAATCCTCAGGAGATAAATCAATGAGCTCAATAGCATCAGCTTCTTCGAGAAGAGAGTCAGGTACTGTTTCACGAACGGTAATACCTGTAATTCGTTGGACAGCCTCTGCACGGCTTTCAAGATGCTGCACATTAAGCGTTGTATAGACATGAATACCATGCTCCAATAACTCGCGAACATCTTGCCATCGCTTAGGATGACGGCTACCGGGGGCATTCGTATGCGCTAACTCATCGACTAAAACAATTGATGGTTTACGAACAAGAATAGCATCAAGATCCATTTCTTCAAGAATCTTATTGCGATACGGAATCTCAATTTTTGGAATATATTCAAGACCCTCCGTCATCTCCATTGTTTCCAATCGACCATGAGTCTCAACGACACCGATAACAATATCAGCCCCCTCACGACGTGCTTTCTGTGCAGCTGAAAGCATAGCATATGTTTTACCGACACCGGCACACATGCCAAAAAAAATTTTTAGCATCCCTTTGCGTGCTTGTTCTTCACGACGATGGAGTTGTGCTAATATTTCATCAGGAGTAAGACGCATAAAATTCAGAGTGACGCTTAGTGACAGGAAATAACCAATGAAGTTCCGGTACTATCTATGGGAAGTATTCATCGAGCATTTGATTACAACGGAGTACATTGATTCGAGGCATACCCAGTACCATCCATTGAGGGTGCTCAATTAAGCTACTGACTGCCGCATGCAGTGTGCCTCGATGAACAGTCGAAATACCTCGTGCTCGAGCAATACGATCAAGTTGTGCAAATGCGGCTTCCGGAGAGATATGCGGGTCAACCCCACTACCCGATACTGTCAGCATATCTATGGGTGTGTGTTGTGTGATATTTCGAAAACGAAATGCTGAATCGGCTTGTTGCACCCGACGAAACAATGTACCGGAGGTTGGAGCAAGGTTGCTTCCTCCTGAAGAAATCACCGTGTAATCAAGAGTAGTAGAATCTTGTACGATCATGTAATTAACTGCTGACATTCGCCCATGGATATATCGATCACTCATGAATGATTGACCAAGTAATTGTGATCCAATGACACGATGATTATTCACGATCAGACTTCCTTCTATCTGTAAAGGAAAAAGGATTGTACCAATGCCGGTTATCGCCAGTGGGTACATAATCCCGGTTAGCACGGTCATCAATATCAGTATGCGCAATGCTTTGTAGAGAGTGGATAGCATATGACAAGAATATAAAAAGTGTTACACAAGACGTAAAGCAACGATACATACATCAATTACCTTGATACCGATGAAAGGTATTAATAAGCCTCCAATCCCATAAACGAGAATATTCCTGCGGAGTATGGCATCTGCTCCCAAAGGCTTGTATGCTACTCCTTTCATAGCAATCGGAATCAAGGCAATAATGATCAGAGCATTAAAAATAACAGCTGAAAGCATAGCACTTTGTGGTGAAGCAAGGTGCATAATATTAAGAGAAGAAAGAGGTCCCTCTTGACCATTGATCGCGTAGAGTCCGGAAAAGAGTGCAGGTAGGATAGCAAAATATTTAGCAACATCATTAGCAATACTAAATGTTGTCAGCGCACCACGCGTCATGAGAAGTTGCTTTCCGATTTCTACGACTTCAATAAGTTTCGTCGGGTTGCTGTCAAGATCAACCATATTACCGGCTTCGCGTGCGGCTTGTGTTCCCGAATTCATTGCTACACCAACATCTGCCTGTGCCAATGCTGGTGCGTCATTAGTACCGTCGCCCATCATTGCAACAAGAATACCTTTTCCTTGTTCTTCGCGTATTCTGCGGAGCTTATCTTCAGGTGTTGCTTCAGCAATGAAATCATCAACACCGGCTTCAGCAGCAATACTAGCGGCTGTCAAAGGATTATCACCGGTAATCATGACAGTGCGAATTCCCATAGCACGAAGCTCTGCAAAACGTTCTCGAATGCCACCCTTAACAATATCCTTCAATTCAACAACGCCCATAACTTGCGTATTATCACTTACGACCAAGGGTGTAGATCCCTGTCGAGAAATATGCTGAACAATATCCCATGTTTCAGATGGGAAAACTCCTCCTGCTTCTTCTACATATCGTCGAATAGCTTCTGCTGCACCTTTGCGAATGATATGTGCAGGTTCTGTTTCTGTAGCAAGAATATCAACACCGCTCATACGAGTTTGTGCCGTAAAGGGAATAAATGTCAGGTTCTTTTCCACGGTCTCAACAGCACGAAGATTAAACTTTTCTTTAGCGAGTACAACAATAGAACGACCTTCGGGTGTTTCATCGGCAAGAGACGACAGTTGTGCGGTATGAGCCAACAGGGTTTCAGAAATATTTGGTGATGGATAAAATGCACTAGCCATACGATTTCCAAACGTGATGGTACCCGTTTTGTCAAGTAAAAGCACACCAACATCTCCTGCAGCTTCTACTGCACGACCACTTACAGCCAAAACATTACGAGGAACTAACCGATCCATTCCCGAAATACCGATTGCTGAAAGAAGACCACCAATAGTTGTAGGAAGCAAACACGCCAATAATCCTACAAGCACGGGAATACTTAGCATTGAATGTATAGACTCCGGAGTATTACCTGATTGATTTGCATGGTACAGCATGTAGAGAGGAAGCGTAACAACAGCAAGCATGAAAATAATTGATAACCCTGCGAGAAGTATGGTCAGAGCAATTTCATTCGGCGTTTTTTGGCGTTGAGCACCCTCAACAAGAGCAATCATTTTATCTAAAAAAGAATCTCCCGGACCGGCAGTAATACGAATAATAATGTGATCACTAACAACCTTTGTACCTCCTGTAACCGCACTACGATCACCACCTGACTCACGAATCACCGGTGCTGACTCACCCGTAATTGCCGATTCATCGACCGTTGCGATACCTTCGACAATTTCACCGTCAGCAGGTATGACATCACCGGCACTGCAAAGGACATAATCGCCAACGGTAAGTGATGATGATGCGATATTTTCTAACACTGTCGTATCCTGAGGACTCTTCAATCGTTTTGCAAGAGTATCGGCTTTAGCACTGCGCAGAGATTGCGCTTGCGCTTTGCCACGTCCTTCTGCGATTGCTTCGGCAAAATTGGCAAAGAGTACCGTGAACCATAGCCATACGGTCAGCTGCAGTTCGAAAATATAGTCTTGTCCTGCGAGTATATGACGCGCCACACTGTAGGTTGCCATACCGGCACCAATAGCCACAATAAGCATAACAGGACTTCGAAACAATGTGCGTGGATTCATTTTACGAAAGGCATCAACCCATGCAGTACGCACAATAGCAGGATCAAATAATGAAATTGAAGTTGATTTTGTCATAGCACAAAGAAGACAGCAAAAAGATAGAAGAAGACAAGATTTAGAACAGTTTTCCAGTAGACATCAGGAGATGTTCGACAATAGGACCAAGAGCTAAGGCAGGAAAATATGTAAGTACACCTACAATAAATATGACACCCGTAAGTAAAGCCCCAAACAGTACCGTGTCTGTGCGGAACGAACCTGTTGATACATCCGCCGATGTTTTTTGTGCCATTGTACCCGCGATTGCTAGAACTGGGAGGATGACACCATAACGTCCGGCTAGCATCGCTATTGACAGTGTAACATTATACCACACTGTGTTTGTACCAAGACCGGCAAATGCACTTCCGTTATTATTAGCAGCTGAAGCAAATGCATAAAGAATCTCTGTAAGTCCGTGGGGTCCTTGATTGCCAACAGTAGAAGTCCCAACCGGCAGTACAGCAGAAAGCGCCAATAGGATCACTAATGCGGCATTGGGAATCAGGATAGCAAGCATTGCCATTTGGATTTCGCGCGACTCGATTTTTTTACCTAAATATTCCGGTGTACGACCAACCATTAATCCTGCAACAAATACTGTTACGATGACAAAAATGATCATCCCGTACAACCCTGAGCCAACACCACCAAAGATCACTTCACCCAACATCATATTGAGAAGTAAGATCATTCCCCCGAGCGGTGAGAAAGCATCATGCATCGCATTAACTGAACCGTTCGACGTAATTGTCGTAATGGTAGCCCATAAACCGCTATTCATGATACCAAAACGAACCTCTTTTCCCTCCATACTGCCGGCTATATTGAGTGCAGGATTATACGCATATTCTGACCACAAGAGTACCGATAAGCCAAGGAGAAATACTCCTGCCATCACTGCAAAAAGTACATATCCCTCGCGTGGTTTTTTAATGGAATGTCCATAACTGATCGTAAGTGCTGTTGGTATGAGAAGAATACCGAGCATCTGTAAAAAGTTAGAAAATGGTGTCGGATTTTCTAGAGGGAATGCACTATTAACGCCAAAGAAACCACCGCCATTGGAACCCAATTGTTTAATAGCAATTTGGCTTGCCGCAGGACCTAAAGGTATCACTTGCAGACCTCCCTCAAGAGGATGCGCAATCACATAGGGATGAAAAGACTGCACAACACCTTGACTCATTAATAATATCGCCCAGATGATAGAGAGCGGGAGCAAAATGTAGAGCACGCTTCGTATCAAATCCGAACAAAAATTTCCAACTGTA
>DHLT01000231.1:10675-22258 GCA_002405405.1 Ignavibacteria bacterium UBA4661
AATCCGACCAAAAATTTCCAACTGTATGCGATCGTGTTTGTATCAAACCTCGTTGCAGGGCACTCAGTACCCCTATACCTGTTCCTGCACTGACAAAATTTTGCACACTTAATGCAAGCATTTGAGAGCCATAGGATAAGGTGTTTTCACCACTGTATGATTGCCAGTTAGTATTGGTAACGAAACTGATAGCAGTGTTTAATGACAGGTGCCAACTCAAACCCGGCAAATGCTGAGGATTCAGAGGTAACAGATGTTGAAGCATCGTAATGAGTACAACAACAGCTACACCGAGTACATTGAATAGAAGTACCGCTCCCGCATACTCTCGTGATGACATCATCGTGTTGGATACCCCCATCACATGCATAATCCATGATTCGACTCGTACATACCATGCCGAGGTGTTAGTGGTTTGTTCATTCATCACTACGGCAATACCTTTTCCAAGAATTATTGCCCCTACCAACAGAGTAAAAAGAAATAAACCGAGTTGAACATATTCAAACGACTGCATACAGTATTCTCCTTGGAATAAAGATTAAAATTTTTCGGGACGAAGCATGACATACCCGAGATAGGCAATCAAAACGCAAGCGATAATGCCGCATACAATAAGATCAAAACCCATAACAAACTCCTTGGAGAGAATTCAAAAATTTGGCTGTTTTACAACTGAGATATAACTGAAGAAAAACGAATGCAAACTTATCGTGGGTGTCATAAAGCCAATATTCAAATGTGGTGTCAGGTTATAAAAAAAATATAAAGATTGCGTAAACAATTACTCTTTATCAAGGTTGCATGAATATGCCGCAAGAAAACTTGTAATTTGAGTTGTGATAACAACACACTCTTGCCACAGTATATGCTGTGTAACACAACTTTTATGTCAATGTATGAGCATCTCTGTCAGTCGCATTACAATCTATCCGATCAAAGCATTTGATGGTGTATCGGTACCGGAGATTGCCATTACTGCTGGTGGCGCGCTCTATCGTGACCGTGAATTTGCATTTGTACGTCCCGATGGTAAATACATGAATGGCAAACGCCATGCAGAAGTCCATAAGATTCGAGCAACTTTTGATTCGACTCTCTTGCTAGCTGAATTTTCTGTACAAGGTGAAACAAGAACATTTCACCTTGAAGAGCAAACCAGCGATCTCGAAGCATGGATGAGTGCGGTTATAGGTATACCGCTTACCCTGCAACGCAATTCAGAATACGGTATGCCCGATGACGACATAGCAACGGGTCCAACGATTGTCGCTGAAAATACATATCATGAAGTAGCAACATGGTTTGATAACATGACGATTGATGATATGCGAGGTCGCTTTCGTGCCAATATCGAAATACAGGGTGATGATCTCCCCGCTTTTTGGGAGGATTGTTTATACGATGAATCTCCGCGCCATCTTCCGTTTCGTTTAGGTGATGTACGTGTACTAGGTATCAATCCATGTCGTCGTTGTATTGTGCCAACGCGCAATCACTTAACAGGTGAAGAGTTAGGAATGAAATTTAAGCAGGCATTTGTTGAACGTCGCAAAACAACACTACCTGATTTTGCAGAAAGTTCACATTTTCAGGATACTTACTATCGACTCACGGTGAATACGATTATTGAGCATAACCAAGCAGGTGCAATGCTGCGTGTCGGCGATCCTGTTCTTCTTGAATGAGTTAATCAATTTTTTCTATAAACCATGGTGCATAATCTCTACTTACGCTTCAAATCTCTTTTACCGAAAGCGTTGCGCTCTCAACTCAGTTCGATCAATCAAGCACTTTTTGCCCGCAAAAATTTGCAACGCAAATATGGTGCGTGGTTCGATGTAGATTGGCGTAAGCACTATGCAACCATGTCGAATGATGAGTGGATTCGTGCATACGATCAAGCATGGCACTTTCACCATAATGACTGTGTCGATGAAACGGATGCCACTATGATTCTTACAGCACTCGGCGAACCGGGAAGCGTGCTTGAAGTTGGGCGTGGAGCCGGTCGTCCATCTGTCAGTATGGCACAGGCAGGATTCCGTGTTACCGCGGCTGATGTCAGTCATGAAGCTCTTGAAATTGCACGGACAACTGCCAAGCAAGCAGGCATTGAGATTGACTTTCATCATACATTTGCCGAAGAACTTCCCTTTGCTGATCAATCCTTCGATTATATCACATGCTGTCATACTTTAGAACATGTGCGCGATTTACAAGCAACGGTTACACATCTCAAACGTATTGCCCGCAAACGTATTGTAGTCTTAGTACCTCGTCAAGAATTTCGAATGTATATGAGTAATTACCACACACAATTTTTTTCAACACCGGATGATATGATTCGTGCTATGAATATGCAACATTACGATTGTCGTGTGGTAACGACTATTGATCGCGACAGCGAATATCAAGGTGACATGATCTTATTTATCGGTCATTGCAACTGAGATATAATGTTTCTCAAACACCGAAAATCATTCCTTAAACAATCTTTACTTTTGTAACCACGTACACATGAATACAGCGCGTTTCGCAGAGATGATTCCATGCGTGGCGAGTTGCATCTTTTTCTTCTGTTTGCTATATGACTATCACTCTCTATAATTCTCTTACACGCACTATAGAACCTTTTGCTCCGTTGAATGCACCGAACGTAACAATGTATTCATGCGGACCAACAGTCTATAATTTTGCTCATATCGGCAATCTTCGAGCATTTCTTTTTGCAGATCTTTTGCAACGGACACTCCGCACAGTTGGCGGTTATGATGTTCGCTGGGTAATGAATATCACCGACATCGATGACAAAACTATTCGCGACAGCGCATTTGGTTCGCAAGCATGGCCAACAGCATTAGGCACACAGTCCGATGACCCCAAGAAAAATCTTCGTGACTTTACCGAGTATTATACCAAAGAGTTTGTAGCAGATATTTCGGCTATTGGTATCGATCGTGCACACTTGTACGCTATGCCCAACGCTACCGATTATATGCCGCAAATGCAGGACTTGATTCGTAGAATTTATGAGCAGGGCTTCGCCTATATTCGAAGCGGCAGTGTATACTTCGATGTTGCCAAATGGCGTAAAGCCGATGTCTATGGTAAACTTTTCACGATTGATGCAGAAAACTTCCAAGAAGGTGTTCGTATCGATGCCGATGAATATGATCGTGAAAGCGTGAGTGATTTTGTCCTTTGGAAAGCCCAAAAAGATGGCGAACCCTCATGGGATTTTGAGATTGGCGATACTAACTGCATTGGTCGTCCGGGATGGCATATTGAGTGCTCGGCAATGGAATACGAATTACTAGGATTGCCCTTTGATATTCATACCGGCGGCGTAGATTTGAAGTTTCCGCATCATGAAGACGAAATCGCGCAAAGCAAAGCAGGATATGGTATCGAGCCGACACGTTATTGGTGCCACAATGAATTCCTCGAAGTTGAAGGTAAAAAAATGAGCAAATCGCTCGGCAATTTTTTTACGCTTCGCGATGTGATTGCCAAAGGAATTGATCCGCTTGATATTCGACTCCTGATGCTGTCAGCACACTATGGCACACGTTTGAATTTTACCTTTGCAGGATTGGAGTCCACTCGAAAAGCACGGCTACGCCTACAAGAGTATATCTATGATCTTGTCGAACATATCAATTTTGATGTTAATTCCATGACCGATCCTGCGCCACAAGCAATAGCTCTCCGCGAACAAGTTTTTGCTGAACTTGCCAATGACTTAAATACTCCAAAGGCACTGGCACAAATTTTTACATTTATCAACAATAATCCGGTAGCAGGGCTTCAGGAATCGGAAATTTGCGGATTGATTCGTTTCTTCCGTGAATTGAATGATGTTTTTGCTGTCTTTCATTTTACCCAACGTCCGGTAGTTACAGCAGAACCAATCCCTGATGATATTCAAGCACTTGCAACAGCACGCTGGGAAGCTAAACGTAATCGTGATTTTGCAACTGCCGATACGCTTCGCAAAGAAGTCGAGGCACGTGGATTTCTTATCAAAGACACAAAAGAAGGTTTCGTTGTGGAGCGCGTATAGAGCTGTTTCTACAAAAAACGACATACTCTCTTTTCCTTTTGGCTTTGTTCTCCGTATGTTGTTTTTATCTAATCATTTTCTTTGACTTTTTCCCTGATTTTTCTCTCCATTCTATGCGCTACGCTCATAATGTTCTTGAACTCATCGGCTCTACGCCTCTTGTCAGACTCAATAAAATAACTGAAGGTATCGAAGCAACAGTACTTGTGAAAATGGAGAGTCGTAATCCGGGAGGATCTGTCAAAGATCGTATTGGTATTGCCATGATCGAAGCAGCTGAAAAAGAAGGACGTATCAAACCGGGCGATATGATTATCGAACCTACCAGTGGCAATACCGGTATTGGTCTTGCACTTGCGGCACGCTTAAAAGGGTATCGTTGTCTTTTTGTCATGACCGAAAAGGCATCGGTCGAACGGAGACGGTATTTACAAGCACTGGGTGCCGATGTCATGATTGTACCAAGTGCCGCAAAGCAAAGCTCACCGGAGTATTACTTCAACACTGCCAAACGCTTGTCAGAAACATTACCCAATGCGGTGATGCTCAATCAGTACGATAATCCTGCCAATCCTGACGTACACTATCGTAGTACCGGTCCTGAAATCTGGGCTGATACGGATGGTACTGTAACACATTTTATTGCCGGCATGGGTACGGGCGGAACAGTGACCGGTACAGCACGATTCCTCAAAGAAAAAAATCCGGGTATCAAAGTTATCGCGGCAGATCCTGTTGGCTCTTCCATCAAAACATTCAAAGAAACAGGGCGCTTAGTAGAGTCTTTACCTTACTTAGTCGAAGGTGTTGGGCAAGAACGTATTCCGCTCAATCTTGATGTGAAACTTGTTGATGAAGTCATGAATATCAACGACAAAGAGGCATTCACGATGGCGCGCCGATTGGCACGCGAAGAAGGTATTTTCTGCGGTGGTTCCTCCGGCATGAATGTGGTCGCGGCATTACGGGTTGCCAAGCTTTTGCCAAAGTCGGCGGTAGTTGTGGCTATCATTTGCGACACGGGCGAGCGCTATCTTTCGAAACACCACTCCGATGAGTGGCTGAAAGCAAATCAATTCCTCGATCAAGACAGAGTAACGGTCAAAAACATCTTAGAAAGTCGTCGAAGTTTTGCTAACACACCCAAGCTCGTCGCAGTGCAGTCAGGACATACGGTAAAAGAAGCACTAGAATTGATGAATAAATTTGAATTAAATGAATTACCTGTAATCAACGAAGGCAGTGTTGTAGTCGGTAATGTCCGCGATATGAAGCTCATGCAAAATGTGATTGCTGATCGCGCCGCTCTTGATGCCTCCGTCGAAAGTGTTATGGAAGCACCACCGATGATGATCGACAGCGGTACTGAAGTAGAACGTGCTGTTGAATTACTCCGCGAGCATCGCACATTATTGGTTATGGAATTTGGCCATGCTCTTGGTGTTGTCACTCGTCATGATGTTTTGGAATATGTTTAACCCGCGCCGGACGCATTCACACCCTCTTTTGCAATAGTATGAATATCTTACTTACCAATGATGATGGTATCAATTCATCAGGAATCTATGCGATGGCAAAAGCGCTGCAATCGCTAGGCACTGTCCATATTATCGCACCTGATCGTCAGCAAAGTGCAGTCGGTCATGCGATTACCCTAAGTACTCCTTTGCGCGTTACCAAAGTACATCTCGATAGTGAATTATATGGCTTGGCAATAAGTGGCACACCTGCCGATTGCGTTAAGTTAGGTGTCAGTACTCTTCTTGATGTTAAACCTGATTTGGTAGTCTCGGGTATCAATCATGGCAGTAATACGGCAATTAACATCTTGTATTCAGGCACTGTATCTGCCGCGTCGGAAGGCATGTTGATGGGTGTTCGCTCAATGGCAGTTTCACTGAACAGTTTTGACCACACTGTGGATATGAATCCTGCCGCGGAGTATGCCGCCATGATAGCTGGTCAATATGTCCATTCTCCGTTACCGCTCACTACTATTTTGAATATCAATGTTCCCCCTCTTCCCCGTGAGGAAATACTGGGTGTGCGTGTTACGGAACAAGGACAAGGTGCTTGGAACGACCACTACGACAAGCGTACAGACCCTTATGGACGAGATTACTATTGGCTTGCAGGCGATTATGAACCGAGTATTACCAATATTAATACCGATGATCGTGCACTCAAAGAACATTATGTGTCTGTTACGCCGATTCGTTTTACCCTAACCGATCACGAGCATTTATCAGCGCTGTCATCATTGCAAAACATACGAATATAATCTCATGCCATTATCTGTTCTGATTGTTCTTGGCACACGCCCCGAAGCTATTAAACTTGCTCCGCTGATCGTTCTTCTCAAAGCACGACCCAACATCATGGTACATGTGTGCGTTACGGGGCAGCATCGAGAAATGCTTGATCAGGTTTTGCAAACATTTTCGATTACACCCGATAGTGATTTACAACTCATGCAGAGTCGCCAAACATTGGCAGGACTGAGTGCGCGTGCAATGCTTGCCTTGGATGATATTCTTGAGCAGATTCAACCTGAATGGCTCATTGTTCAAGGGGATACAACAACAGCAATGGTTGGCGCACTGACGGCATTTTATCGTAAGATTAAAGTCCTACATGTTGAGGCGGGTTTACGCACATATAATAATTTCCATCCGTATCCTGAAGAAGTCAATCGTCGTATCATTGATGTCGTTGCCGATATCTATGCCACGCCGACTCAAGAAAGCAAAGAAAATCTTCTGCGCGAGGGTATTGCTCCCGAACGGATTGTCGTTACGGGAAATACCGGCATCGATGCACTTCTCATGATTGCCGAGCGCAATATCATGCCTACGCTCATACAAGACGAGCATCTTGCAGATAAAAAAATTATCCTCGTTACCTCACATCGTCGAGAAAATCTTGGCGAACCGATGGAGCAAGTTTTTCTTGCACTTCGAGATATTGCCGAACGGTATTCTGCTACGCACCATATTGTGTTCCCTGTCCATTTGAATCCTGCGGTACAACAGCTTGCCGATGCAATAATTGGTCAAACGCAAGGTATATTGCTCTGCGCTCCTTTGCCGTATGAAGAAATGGTTGCCCTCATGAAGCAGAGCATCTTCGTTATTACAGATTCCGGTGGTATTCAAGAAGAAGCACCAAGTTTGGGTAAGCCCGTGATTATCACTCGTGAAACCACCGAACGACCGGAGGTGGTGCAATCCGGTGCTGGATTCTTAGCGGGCAGTGATCGCTCAACGATCGTACGTCTGGCTGAACAATTGATCGAAGATCCGGCATTCTACGCACAAGCGGGAACAATACGCCACTTGTATGGCAATGGCAATGCAAGTACGATGATTGCAGAATTGCTTCGGTAAACAATAACTTTTTCGTCATTGTGAGCAGAGTACAATCAATCCCTCTGCTTCTGAGCCAACACGCAGACGAACACATGAATTCACTTTAATATCCTATTCTACTGCTTCATTCAAAGTAGAGTGCGACAGAATCAGATTAACCTTTCAAGAATGCTCACCAGCACTCAAAAGCGTTGCGCTACGCTGACAAAGGGATCTTTGATATGTGCAAAAGAGTGTGGATAGCGCATAGGTAGTGCCGTTGCGGTGTCAAGCCGTTCGAGGTCTTCGCTATCTAGTGTCAGCGATAATCCTGCAAGATTGTCATCAAGCTGACTGAGTTTGGAAATGCCTACAATAATGCTCGACACAGCGGGACGCGTCAAGAGCCATGCAATCGACACGGCGGTGGCTGTACTACTATGTTTGCGGGCAATGCTTTGAACGATTTCAACAACATCATATCCTTTTTCTCGATCAAACAAACCCAAATCAAAAGTATTCAAACGACCATCGGTTGGCTGAGGATTTTCGCGGGTATATTTCCCGGTCAAAAAGCCACTGCTCAGAGGCGACCACACCATCATGCCAAGCCCATGATACTTGCTCATCGGAATGAAATCTTGTTCGACTTCACGATTGAGAAGTGAGTAGTGCATTTGTGATGCCACGAATGGTGCATAATGCAAATCTTTTTGGCGTTGCGCTAATGTTGCTGTTTTCCATGCAGAGAAATTCGATACACCTGTATAGCGCACCAAACCGCGTTGGATCACATTCTCCAATCCACGCAGTATTTCATCTGCCGGTGTAAAGTGATCGTCATTGTGCAAAAGCAACATATCCAAGTAATCTGTCCCCAAGCGGCGCAAACTTTCTTCTGTGCTTTCGATGAGATTTTTGGCACTCAAACCACCACGAAAGGGCGTTTGATTCGAACGAAAAAATACCTTGCTTGTAATGAGTGCTTCATGCCGATTTGCACCGAGTGCTTTGCCAAGCATGACTTCCGAAACGCCATTGTTGTAGCCATGTGCCGTATCAAAAGAATTGATGCCCATATCCATTGCTTTTGCAATGAGCGTATCGGCTGTATCTTGATTGATGGTGTATTGCAAACCATAGTAATTGCCCTCGCCAAAAAGCATTGCACCGATGGTCAATTGCGAAAGGATAAGGCCCGAGTTGCCGAGTTGTCTGTACTGCATAGTGTGTTGTAAAGATTAGTACGAAAAAAGGAAGAAATTAGACTCTATCGTACTACAAACTTACAGCAATGCTTTATGCCGATACGTACAGCAATCAAAGCAAACATGACAAAAATCAAAGCATAACGAATATGACATTTCACTATGCAATAAGATGCTTTTCACGAAAGGATTGCGGTGTGGTACCGGTGTATTTTTTGAAAAATGCAGAAAAGTGTGTCGGCTCACGGAAATACAATCGATAAGCAATTTCTTTGGTAGAAAAGAGCGTTTGCTTGAGTAAGAACTGCGCCGTCATGATGATATGGCGATGGATAATCGCCGAAGCTGTGTGTCGTGTAACCCGCTTCACGACTGCATTGAGATGATTTGGATGTACATGCAATTGCTCGGCATAGTGAGTCGTGTTGCGAGCATCGGTGTTCGCAGTATGCGCTATGCTGTGGTCGATAGTAGGATCAAAATACTGTTCAATCAATGCTTGAAATCGTGATACCAACACCACATCAGCGGTGCGGTGTTGGTGATTATTGCGGAGTGTTATCAAATTTGCTGCCGCAGTCGATTGTTGGAAATACCGCTTTGTCAGTTGTAGCAGGAGTTGCGTATAGGCTTGAATCAGTGCCATGTTATCGGCATGGCGACCATGATATTCTTCATAAATATGCTGAAAGATCGTATCAGCAAGAGCTGTATCCTGTGGTGGTAAATCCATTGGCGCAATTGCATCGAGTCGAAAAAATGGATAATCAACAAGAAAGTTTCCCCAAATAGAATTCATACTGAGAAATTCATGTCCAAACATGATATACCAACCCTGCCAGTCGGGAGCAATATCCCATGAAATGATTTGGTACGGAGAATTGAAAAAAAGATTATTCGACAAGGGGCTACCATTTACTTCGGTATTATGTCCTGCATGGCGGAGTGCAATCGCATAAAACTCATGTCGCAATGGTGCTTGCTTGGCATGGACAGTTCGCATATTGTCTTCAAATCGCCGAATATCAAAAAAAGGATAGCGCGGTTCTGCGATATTGATCGTGCGACAATATGCTTCAATCGAATCAAGATGAAGAAGAGGTGTCATGGTTGCGTGTATTTCTTGTTAAACAATTGATCGAAGATCCGGCATTCTACGCACAAGCGGGAACAATACGCCACTTGTATGGCAATGGCAATGCAAGTACGATGATTGTAGAATTGCTTCGGTAAGTAGAATATCATTCTGTATTGCCGATAGACAAACAAGTTGTTGCGTCTATTTCATTCTTTTGTAATCTTGGACTTGAGATTCTTGTTACTATACTCCACAAACGAACGAGGGCATCTTCCACAGGAAAATGCCCTTGTTTCTTCATGATATTGAGAATACTTATAACACCACAGAACTGTCATTCATGCTTTCGAGCGATTTAATAATCGCGCCCAAGCATTGTGCTCCGAGTGCGCCATCAACAACGCGATGATCGAAGGTCAACGTGATGTGCGCTACATGGCGAACAACGATAATGTCATTGCCATCAACTTCTTTCACGACAGCACGTTTCTTGATCGCACCCATACCCATGATAGCGACCTGTGGTTGATTGATAATCGGTGTGCCATAGAGCGCACCAAACGTACCAAAATTCGTTACGGTAAATGTACCACCGGCAACTTCATCGGGTTTCAATTTTTTGCCACGAGCACGTGCGGCTAAGTCATTACCGGCGCGTGCAATACCTAAGATATTCAGAGTTTCGGCATCTTTGATAACCGGTACGATCAAGTTGCCATCATCGAGTGCTACCGCCATACCCAAGTGAATTTTCTTGTGCTGAATAATGTTTTTGCCTTCAACACTCACATTCACTTTCGGGAATTGACGCACACCATCGACCGCTGCTTTCAAGAAGAAGGGCGTAAAGGTCAGCTTGATCCCTTCGCGTTGCTCAAATGATTTTTTGTATTTCTCACGAAGTTTTACAATGCCGGTAACATCGGCTTCGTCAACCATAGTAACATGGGGCGACGTTTGCTTCGAAAAGACCATGTGCTCAGCAATTTTCTCACGAACACGATCCATTGGAATAATTTCAATATCCTGACCATATTTTTTGTGAATATCATCAGGATTAGTCAAAAATGCCGGAGCAGCAGATTTCGCCGTAGGCGCAGACGTATTTACCGAGGCAGGTGCAGCAACTGGTGTTGCTGATGCCGTAGTCGCTGGAGCAGGTGCAGGCGCACTACCACGACCTTTTAAGAAGGCTTCCATATCAGACTTTGTTACGCGGCCATCAATACCACTTCCGACGATGCCGGCAAGCTCTTGTTCACCAACATTGTTCTCAGCAGCCATAGCACGAACAAGAGGAGAATAAAAACGTTTGCTGTCACTGTTGGAAGGAAGCGGAGCAGCAGCAGGTGCCGGTGTCGAGACTACCGGAGCCGCTATAGGCGCAGGTGCTGTCGCTACGGGTGCAGGCGCAGGAGAAGCCGCCACAGGAGCAGATACAACCGCCCCACTGGTCAAGCGGGCAATAACCTTACCAACTTCAACTGTATCACCAACATTAAAAAGAATTTCTGCGAGGGTACCAGCCACAGGAGAAGGCACTTCAGTATCCACTTTATCGGTAGAAATCTCCAAGAGAACATCATCACGTTCAATTTTATCGCCTACTTTTTTCACCCAATTCAGAATTTTTCCTTCTTGAATAGATTCACCCATTTTAGGCATAACGACGTCCGTAAGCGTACCGCCTGAACTGACCGGAGCAGCAGTGAGAGCGGGTGCCGCCGCAACTGGTGCAGGTGCAGGTGCCGGAGCAGATGCTGCCGCGACTGGCGCTGGTGCTGGGGCAGGAGCAGGTGCCGGAGCAGGAGCAGGTGCAGGTGCCGGAGCAGCGGCGGGAGCCGGAGCAGGAGCCGGTGCCGGAGCAGGAGCAGGAGCAGGTGC
>DHLT01000231.1:22345-24434 GCA_002405405.1 Ignavibacteria bacterium UBA4661
TGCATTAACATCGGTGTCAACTTCTGCAATAAGTTTACCCACTTCGACTGTATCACCAACTGCCGCGTGTAAGCGAACAATCACGCCTGATGCAGGTGAAGGAACTTCGGTATCCACTTTGTCGGTAGAAATTTCAAGCAGAACTTCATCGCGTTCGATTTTGTCCCCTTCTTTTTTAAGCCAGGTTAGGATTTTTCCCTCTTGAATAGATTCGCCCATCTTGGGCATCACGACTTCTATTTTCATAGAAAACTCGACAGATTAGAATGATAGAAAAGATGTGAGATACTAAGCGTGTTTGCACGTGCACTTTCTGAATACACAAGCAAGCGTGTATACTATGAAAAGCAGAAGTGAAAATATGATTTTGAGCGCAATCAAGAAAAGGAAAACAGTGTCATGAGCAACAAATAATAGCAATTCCCACTATAGCTGACTAAATCCTGCAAAAAAAAGAGGGTGTAGAATTTACACTCTACACCCTAAAAACATCTCCAAAGAGAAAACCATCTATACCACCTTACACTTATGATGCACTTGTAACCCATACTTTGAAGGGTGCAACAACATCAGTGTGTAATTTAGCACGAACTTCAAAAACACCGGTTGTTTTGATCGGCTCGTCAATAATGATGGTGCGACGATCAATGTTATAACCACGTGCGGAAAGTTCATGTGCAATCATCACATTGGTTACGCTACCAAACAAGCGATTTTCTTCGCCGGTTTGCATAGCAATCGTGATTTGCAAGTCAGCAAGTTTTGATGCAAGGTCTTCTGCTTCTGCTTTCAATTTTGCCATTTTGGCTTCATAGTGCTTTTTCTCGGTTTCGAGCAAGCGGACTGCTTTCGGCGAAGCAAAATATGCCATGCCTTGAGGAATCAGGTAATTACGCGCATAGCCGTCTTTTACGCTGACCAATTCGCCGATACGACCAAGATTTTCAATGTCTTGACGAAGAATGATATTCATAGTTGTTGTATGAAAAACTGTGGACAAAAAATCATTAGACAGTTTCGGCTTCAGCAGCAAGAGCGGCCGCCGCGGCTTCTTTCTCGGCTTCTGCA
Organism: Ignavibacteria bacterium UBA4661; assembly: GCA_002405405.1. Lineage (GTDB taxonomy): Bacteria > Bacteroidota > Ignavibacteria > Kapaibacteriales > UBA4661 > UBA4661. The sequence goes on from DHLT01000231.1 coordinate 23,414, forward strand.
CGTGCAACAAAGAACTTATTGCGTGCTTCGAGAGCAGTTTTAGTCATAGCGACATTCAAGTGACGCATAATGTTTTCTTCGAGGAAGAAATACCGCTCCAATAATGGCAACACGGTTGCCGGAGCATCAAATTGAACATAGACATAGTAGCCATTGTTCTTCTTTTGGATCGGATACGCAAGGCGTTTGCGACCCCATTTATCAACTTTGTTGATGGAAGCGCCATTAGTTTTCAAAAACTCAATGGTTGTGTTCACGACAGTATCAATTGCGGCATCTTCAAGTGCGGCATTGATAATAAATGTCGTTTCGTACATACGGCGTGCATTCATGCAAGACTCCTACGGATGTTTGTGAAATTCACATACAGCTTGGCTGTGTAGTTAATTATTCTTTCCGCGCCAAGCAGGAGAAAAGAGCCACAAATATACGATTTCTTGGCAATTTCGACAGAAGTTATTTCCCTCCGTTTCTTTGACATAGTATGCACAACAGACTTTTTGTAGATTAATTCTCCATGAACAAGAAATATCACTTTCTTTGTATCATTTCACCGAATTTCTTCATACTTCGCCCAAGAGTTTGCATATGCGTGTTTTTGTTGCCTTCTGCGCTATGTTTTGCGTGAGCATATCTATGCTTCCAAGTCTTTCTGCTCAAACTAAAGACACATCTTTTTTCTTGAAATCACTCAAGTATCGCTTAATCGGACCTGCATGGGGCGGTCGTATTTCGCGGGTGGCGGGAGTTGTAGGAAATCCCTCGATCTACTATGCGGCAACAGCATCGGGTGGCGTGTGGAAGTCGATAAATGGTGGTACACAATGGTTTCCGATTTTCGACGATCAGCCTATTTCTTCAATTGGTGCTATTGCCGTTGCACCAAGCGATCCTAACATTGTCTATGTCGGCTCTGGCGAAGCAAATATCCGTGGCAATGTCGCACCGGGTAATGGCATTTATGTGTCGCGCGATGCCGGTAAAACTTGGTCGCATGTGTGGAAGCAAGAGGGGCAAATCG
>DHLT01000231.1:24565-26728 GCA_002405405.1 Ignavibacteria bacterium UBA4661
CCACAAACCCGAATATTGCCTTTGCCGCGGTCTTAGGAAAAGCATTTTCTTCGAATGCTGAACGTGGTGTATATCGCACCAAAGATGCCGGCAAAACATGGGAAAAAGTTCTCTTTGTCAGTAACGAAGCCGGTGCAAGTGATGTTGCTATTGACCCTACCAATCCCAATATTCTTTTTGCCGGCACATGGTTCACGGTGAGAAAACCCTGGGACATGATTAGTGGAGGACCCGGCAGTGGTTTATGGATGTCGCGTGATGGCGGCGATACATGGACACAACTCAAAGGCAATGGATTACCAAACGGTGTGTGGGGGAAAGTTGGTGTGGCAATCGCCCCAACGAATGGCAGTCGTGTCTATGCTATTATCGAAAATGAACAAGGCGGGCTTTTTCGCTCCGATGATGGTGGCGATCATTGGTCGCGTGTAAATGATTCACGCATTTTGCGACAAAGAGCATGGTATTATTCTACGATGACAATTGATCCCAAAGATCAAAACACTGTCTGGATGCCCCAAGTACCGATGCTTCGAACAACCGATGGCGGTCGTACGATTCAACAAGTACGAGGATTACATCATGGTGATCATCATGATGTTTGGATCAATCCAACAGACACACGCTATATGATTGCAGGACATGATGGTGGTTTAGATGTTTCATGGGATGGCGGTAAAACATGGTATGCTCCACCTTTGCCACTCAATCAAATCTATCATCTCGGCACAAGTGCCGCAACCCCCTATCATGTATCAGCAACATTACAAGATATCGGTACAGCATGCGCACCAAGCAACACACTCACAGGCGGTATTCGTATAACCGATTGGTTCAATGTTGGTGGTGGCGAAGCAGGTCATATTGTTCATCATCCCACAGACAGTGCTATTGTTTTCGCCGGAGAATATGGTGGCGCTATGACCGTATATAACATGGTTAGCAAACAGTCGCGCAATATGACAGCATATCCATATAATCCCTCAGGACATGGTGCAGAGGACTTAAAATATCGTTTCCAATGGACAGCACCAATTGCTTACTCTCCTCATGCACCATACGCTTTATATCATGGAGGAAATGTTCTTTTTAGAACACTCGATGGTGGTATAACATGGAAAGCCATCAGCGGCGATTTGACACGTAATGATCGCAGTAAACAACAATGGTCAGGTGGACCCATTACCGGCGACAATACTGGTGTTGAAACATTTTGCACCATTTTTGCGATTGCAGAGTCACCGGTACAGAAAGATTTGATTTGGGTGGGAAGTGATGATGGCTTGGTGCATATCACACAGGATGGTGGCAATACATGGACGAATGTAACGAAGAATATCCCAGGTCTGCCGGAATTTGCAACGATCCGAACGATTGAGCCATCGCGCTTTTCTGCCGGCACAGCATACCTTGTGGCAGATGCTCATCGCTTGGGTGATAATACGCCGTACTTATGGAAAACAATCGACTTCGGCAAAACATGGAAGTCTCTCACGAAAAATCTTCCTGCCGGTACAGGATACTTCCATGTTGTCCGCGAAGATCCCCAGCGTAAAGGATTGTTATTTATCGGTACAGAGCTCGGTGTATTGTGTTCGTATAATGATGGTGAAACCTATCGCTCTTTACGGCTGAATATGCCTACTGTTGCTGTGCATGATCTTCAACTCAAAAACAATGATCTCGTGGTCGGTACACATGGTCGCTCTATCTACATTCTTGACGATATAACGCCTATTCGAACATTGCAAGCAAGCGACTCGACAAAACTTCTCCATCTCTACTCAGTTCCACCAACAATTCGCTGGCGATATAGCCGTGCGAAACAAGTTCCGGGTTCTTTTGCAAATCCGCCCGAAGGTGTCGTCATTACATACTCTCTTGCCAAACAAGCCGACAGCGTAAGCATGACTATTGTTAATGCCAAAGGCGATACTGTACGCCGCTATACGCATATACCCAAAGAATTCCCTGCTATTTATGATGAGGGCGGTGGAGACAAATATGATTCCATTCCAAATAAACCCGGTGTACATCGAGTTGTGTGGGATATGAGTTATGCAGGCTGTACATTGATTCCCGATGCTAAAATTGATGGCGGTGATCCCGTTGTGGGACCAATGGTACCACCAGGTACATACACAGTTATCATCAATGCTAATG
>DHLT01000275.1 GCA_002405405.1 Ignavibacteria bacterium UBA4661
GGTCCGGTGTTGTACCTGCTTTGAGAACATAGCTTTTATACTTGCCACGAGGGTTGGTTGTATTGTCGCGGAAATACTTGGTAAATTCATCAAGAATGCGACCGGCATTGCGCACGGTGGTTTCGATAGTCGAAAGCCCTGTGGTATGATGATGCAGAATACGATCTTTGAGTGTAACGGTATCGCCGAGCGAGTTATGAATGCCGATCCCTGCGCGACCCGAACCACCTTGCTCATACGTCATACCGATACTGCCATTAAACATCGGGTAACTATCGCCATAGCTTGGATAGAGAATATCGAAACGCTCTTTGGTAAAGAAGAGCCAATTATTGCCATCAAAATAGCGAGCATGATTGCGTCCGACAGAATCTTGAAACGATAATTGGAAGCCCGTTAATTGCTTGTGGAGCGGTTCTGCTGCAGGAGCAAAGTAGTAGGGTTCTTCAACACCTTGTTCATGAAAATCCACATGAATATGCGGCATCCATTCGCTGTAAAGTTTGACACGCTCTTGCGATTCTTTTTGTGTTTGCCATGCCCAATCACGATTCAGATCAAAAAGATAGTGATTCGGTCGTCCGCCGGGCCATGGCTCTTGGTGTTCGACCGATTGTGGATTGGGTTGCATGCGCTTATTCATTTTTTGATTGTACCAATTCGAGTAGCGGTCTTTGCCATCGGGATTTAAGCAGGGATCCATAACAACAACCGTGCTTTTAAGCCATTCTGCGGTTTGTTTGTTAGTAGGGTTGACGAGTTCCCACAAGGTTAACATTGCCGCTTCGGAAGAAACAGCTTCATTGCCATGAACATTATAGCTGAGCCATGTAATCGGAATTTTTGTGTTGGGTGTACCTGTCATCAAGCCCGCACGCTTAAGATTATCGGTACGAATTTGTTCAAGGGCATTGATATTTTCTTGCGAAGAAATCATAACCACGACCAATGGGCGTAACTCATTACTTGCACCATATTGTTTCCAGACAACATTTTTATTGGTAGAAGCAACATGTTCAAAATATGCTACCACACGATGATGAGGTGTAAAGCGTGTGCCAAGCTCATAACCTAAGAATTGAGCAGGTGTTTTGGTTTGACTATATGCTGCGAGAGCACTCAGAAAGAGCGTACAAAAAAGAGCAAGACGACAACAGAGAGTACGGATAGTATGTTGCATAAAAACAAGAAATATGATAAAGAAAAGAAGGGGAAAGATATTTTTTGAAGTGATTGGTCGGCAAACTAAGAAAAAGAGATATTCCCTAAACGAAGAAAGCCCTTACACACAAAGAATGCAAGGGCTTTTGAGTAAGTGTGTCAAAATGCAAAGGCGAGAGAATAGACAGTTTGTCATTGCGAGCGAAGCGCGGCAATCTCAAAAAACTACTTTCTGTGACAAGCTCAGCGAACGGCTCGCAATGACAACATTACGAAGCGATCAAACTTTTCAAGAGATTTCCAATAATCTTTCAGACACCACAGTCGGTTGCAAAATATCCTGAATGGTGGGATGCAGATGAATATCGGCAAGTAATTGCTGCTCAAGCATATCGGCAAATGTTCGTAAATACAGCACGACATCATCACGTTTGTTGTATGCCAGCGAAGCACGGCGATCTGCGGGTATTGATTGCAATACTTCGGGCGAAGAAAGCTTTTCAAGATGCGCAATATCATCGCGGGTTAAACCCATATCGAGCATCGCTGTAATGATGCTGTCGATCTTGTATGAACTGATAGGGCAATAGTCTTGAAGATGCTCTGTCCATTCACCGGGCTTTTCGAGGGCAAGGGCATGAATATCTGCTTTGGAGAGCGTGGTAATCGTTTGCGCTAAGTGCCCGCAATTACAACTGCCTTGATGTGTCCATTGATAGGGAATACTTGGATCACTGATGCGATCAGCCGTTGCACGTAGAGTTGTGATAAGAGTCAGCGATGGGATTGCCATACATACTCCGAAAAAATAAAATAAACGAGAAATGTGCTACAAAACTTTAGAGCATTGTAATGAAAAATTGAGCAACACATGACAATACTTTGAGGATACATGCTTGAACAGTGAGCGCAGATAAAATGTTCCCGCTTCCATGCCGCAAAAAGTGGTCGTCGAGCCACTGTTGTTCTATCCATGTTATTCTTTGCTTGCCAGTGCTAGGACATGCTCGACTTCTTTTTCCAAACCCTGTTTAAGTTCGCGGACTTCATCGCAGGCAGGAACAAAATCATGGAGAAATTGCCGTAGGGCACGTTGGTTATTCTCGATAGTCGCATCTTGATTGCCAAAAATATCTTTGAACCATTCGGCTAAAGATCGTCGTACCGAGAGAGAGTCAAGCAGGGTATGCAGGGGTTGACGTAACGCTGATGGATTTGTGCGAATAGTTGTCAAGACATCGTCATAATCCAACAAAACACGCAATTGATCAAAGCCATTGGAGACAGACAGTGATTTATCGACACCACTCCATGCTTTGTTGAATGCTTCTTGTTCCTGTTCAACACCGCTGGTTGCAAAGAGTGCCGAGAGTGCTTGAATATCATGGATTTGCACTTCGGAGCGAGCATTCATAAAAGCAATAGCGCGGAGTGCATCTAATGCTTTGGCTTGCGTACGAGGCGAAACATAAAAATCATTTTGTATGCCTTGTACTTCTTTGAGAGCGCGATTGCGAGCATATTCATATTGGCGAATGACCAAATTCATACTGTACACTACATCGTTAGGAATATGAATCGTAAGTGAATCATAATCGCCTGTAATGATACGATGCCATTGGAGCAACTCTGCAAGGGGGACGCGTTCTGCCGGCAAAATGACTTTGCCCTCATGTTCTATGTAGCGTTGAGCAATACGGTATTGTAGAAGAGGTTGTTTGTCGGGAAGAATAACAGCTTTGTACAAAAAGCGATCAAGAATTGCTTCGGTAACTTCATTCACGCGCAAGTAGTTCGTCGCGGCAATGACGGTATGGGTATCTGCTTGTACATATTGCACGCCACGAATCAACGCACGTTCGTTGAGGAGGGATAACAATGCACGAAGGGTAAAATCATTCGCATCAAAAATTTCATCAATGAACCCAAATTCAGATTCCACAAGCGAGCCGACAGTATTGTGCATGATACGTCCGGTTTTCAGTTGCTCCGTGTCTAAGCCGCCAAAGAAAGTATCCGGTTGTTGCTCTTTGCTGGCTTGTACTTTGAAAATACGAGCATCGGTAAAACAGGAAAAAATCTGTTCGGCAAGCAGTGATTTTCCGGTACCGGTGCGGCTTTGTAACAACAGGTGTTCGCCTGTCAGCAGAGCTAAAAATGCCTGATGAATGACCCCCTCGCGATTGATGAGGCGAGAGCTGATGGTTGTCATTGCCTTGCGAATACGAAGAGCCGCTTGCTCTAAAGAAAAATGTACTGCACTCATACGGGACACAGATGCACAAAAATCCGAAGAAAGTGATAGCTTCTCGCCTACAAAAGAAAGATTCGCGTTCAATCTGCGAAACAAAATCCTGCTTTGGCAGAAAAGCGTATTTGCGTAAGTTGCTTAACTTTTTTCAAAAAATCTTACTTTTTTCGTAGCGATTGTTTTGGAGAAGTCTAGAACGTGCATATTCCCATAATTTCATATCCTTACTCACACGCATTTCCGAAGAAACGCTATGCAAGAAGGCAAAATCGTACAAGTCATCGGTCCAGTTGTGGACGTAGAATTTTCCACCGGGCATTTGCCCAATATCCTCAATGAACTGCGCATTAAGCGTGTTTCTGCTGATACCGGCAAAGAAGAAATGTTGGTATGCGAGGTACAGCAACACTTAGGGGAGTCGCAAGTACGTGCCATGGCGATGGATTCGACCGATGGTTTGACACGAGGAATGACAGCTGTCGATTATGGTCAGCCAATCTCTGTTCCTGTTGGCGAAGCGGTGCTTGGTCGATTGATCAATGTCGTTGGTGAAGCTATCGATGGCAAAGCACCCATTGAATCAAAAACACATTTTCCGATTCACCGTCCGGTGCCTGATTTCGCAACATTTTCGACCAAAAAAGAAATGTTTGAAACAGGGATCAAAGTTATTGACTTGATCGAACCCTTTACCAAAGGCGGTAAAACAGGATTGTTCGGTGGTGCGGGTGTCGGTAAAACAGTTATTATCCAAGAGCTGATCAATAACATTGCAAAACAACATGGTGGTTATTCTGTTTTCGCAGGTGTGGGTGAGCGTACTCGCGAAGGGAATGACTTGTATCTTGAGATGGAAGAATCAGGAGTATTGAATAAAACAGCGTTAGTATTTGGTCAGATGAATGAGCCCCCGGGTAACCGCTTACGCGTTGCGCTAACTGGTTTGACGATGGCCGAGGCATTTCGTGACGAAGAAGGACGTGATGTATTGCTTTTTGTTGACAATATTTTCCGCTTTACACAGGCT
>DHLT01000314.1:0-3396 GCA_002405405.1 Ignavibacteria bacterium UBA4661
AAAACAAGGATGGTTTTCCTCATGGAATATTCCGACATGGCTTATCCGATTCGGTATGAATTGTTGGTTCCCATTTGTCGGATCGGCTATTCATATTACAACAATGAGTAAAGACATGCGTCATGTTGTTGTTCGGATGAAACTGCGTTGGTACAATCGTAATTTTGTCGGTACACACTTCGGTGGTGCGCTTTTTGCCATGACTGATCCATTTTATATGATGATGATCCTTACAAATCTTGGTTCGCAGTATATCGTATGGGATAAACACTCATCAATTGTTTATCGTCAGCCCGGTCGAGGTACGGTGTGGGCGCAATTTACACTTTCAGCAGAGCAGATAGCTTTATGTAAGGAAGCAGCAGATACCCATGGCAAATATGAACAAGAATTTTCTGTCAATATTGTCGATAAGCATGGCACAGTCATTGCAACAGTCAGCAAGATGATTTACATCAGAAGAAAGAGTTCTCAGAAGGCAGATCAATAAACATAAGTGGTACACATCAACCAATGATTACATTTCACATTTTTATTTCATACAAGCATGGCAATTAAAAATCTTGTTATTGTAGAATCACCGGCAAAAGCAAAAACCATCGAGAAGTATCTTGGCAGTGATTATGTTGTTCGAGCATCTATCGGACATATTCGCGATTTGTCGGATAAAGGAACAGGTACAGTCAAAGGCGTAGATATTGTTCAAGAAGATGGGCGGTGTAGCTTTGTGCCTGATTACACCATAGATGATGATAAAAAATCGACAGTCAATGAACTCAAAAAACTTGCCAAGCAGGCAGAAGCAGTATGGCTTGCAACAGACGAAGACCGCGAAGGAGAATCAATATCATGGCATTTGGTCGAGGCACTGCAATTAGATCTCAATAAAACAGAGCGCATTACGTTTAATGAAATCACGAAATCTGCTATTCAACGTGCGATCAAAGCACCTCGTGCTATCGATCAAAATTTGGTCAATGCCTATCAAGCTCGGCGGATTCTTGATCGTATTGTGGGCTTTACGTTGTCGCCTGTATTATGGCGCAAAGTGAATCGTAGTGCACGTTCGGCAGGGCGTGTGCAATCGGTTGCTGTACGGTTGATTGTTGAACGCGAACGTGAAATCTTGAGCTTTACTGCTACACCGGAGTTTAAAACAACGGCAGAGTTTACGGTTGGCTCTGCACCGGACAAGTCTTTTAAAGCAAACCTACAGTCATCCTTCAAAACAGAAGCGGAGGCACGTGCGGTACTCGAGGCTTGTGTACAAGCGGAATTCGCTGTGAGTAGTGTTGCTGTACGCCCTGCAACAAAATCACCTTCAGCACCATTTACAACTTCGACGTTGCAACAAGAGGCAAGTAGAAAACTTGGCATGAGCGTAACACGCACGATGCAGATTGCACAACGGCTTTACGAAAATGGTTTTATTACGTATATGCGAACGGACTCTGTTAATCTTTCTGAAGAAGCATTGTCCTCGATTCGTTCGCAGATTACTCGTGAGTATGGTGCGGAATATCTTAATATCCGCCAATACGAAAATAAATCCGCAAATGCACAAGAAGCCCACGAGGCGATTCGACCGACGGATATGGCGCGTACGAGTGTTCCAAATCAAGAATGGGAAAAGCTCTATGATTTGATTTGGAAACGAACGATTGCCTCGCAAATGCCTGCGGCGCAATTAGAAAAAACAGAAGCAACAATTACACTATCCAATAGCAAAGAGCAATTTATTGCCGAAGGTGAAGTCGTAAAATTTGATGGTTTCTTGAAAGTATACATGGAATCGAGCGATGATGAAGAGATGAATGAGGATAATGCAAAAATGCTTCCTGCACTTGTCAAAGGGGATCGTCTTACGCTGCGTAATGCAAGTTCTACTCAGCGTTTCAGTCGTCCGCCGAGAGCACGGTTTACAGAAGCATCGCTTGTGAAAGAACTTGAAAAACAAGGTATTGGTCGCCCCTCGACCTATGCAAGCACAATCAAAACGATTTTAGATCGTGGCTATGTCGAAAAGCCCGACCGTGCCGGAACACCGCGTGAATATGTACAATTGTCATTGGAAAAAGGACAGATCCATCGTGCAGTGAAAACTGAAAATACCGGTGCTGAAAAAGGTAAACTCTTTCCAACAGATATGGGCATGATTGTTACCGATTTTCTCATGAAAAGTTTCGATGGCAAGAATAGTAATATCATGGATTACAATTTCACGAAGCAGATGGAGGATGAGTTGGATGGTGTGTCGAATGGTGCAGTGGATTGGCAGTCAATGCTAAGCGATTTTTATCAGCCATTTGATACAACGATTAAAAGTATTCTTGATGAAGGCGAGCGCGCTGAAACATCGCGTTTTGTGGGTGTTGATCCTGAGTCAGGGCGGAATGTGTATGCTTTGGTCGGACGATTTGGTCCCTGTGTGCGTATTGGCGATCAGGGCGAAGAGGATGTGAAATTTGCTTCGCTACGCCCGGGACAATCTATGGCGAATATCACAGTCGAAGAGGCAATGAGCCTCTTCAGATTGCCACGTATTGCAGGGCAATTTGAAGGAAAAGACATGAAGGTGGCAATCGGAAAATTCGGTGCATATATTTTACATGACAGTAAGTTTACGTCGCTTGCTAAAACAGATGATCCCTACACAATTGAACCGGAACGCTGTATTGAACTCATTCTTGCCAAGCGTCAAAAAGATGCAGATGCATTACTGAAATCATTCGATGAAAATCCGGATATTCGCGTTATCAAAGGACGATGGGGTCCGGTTATAGCCGTTGGTAAAGAGTATGTCAAAATACCCAAAGAAAAAGCCCATGCACCGACTGAGTTAACCTATGCTGAGTGTTACGCCCTTGCTGAATCTGCCGGTGCTTTAGCGGCTTTAGAGGCGGCAAAAACACCTTCTAAAAAGAAAACAAAGGCAAAAACTGGAACAGCAGATACGGAAACAACAGCAAAAACCAAGACTGTTGCCAAAAAAGTTGTCGCAAAGAAAGCAGTTGCCAAAAAAGTTGCCACAAAGAAAGTTGCTAGCAAAAAGTAATTGTTTCGATGTAGCTTGCAGCAGTATCGGTGTCGGATTGTATCAGTGCTTAGGCAGAAGAATTCTTTTTTCATTTGTTGTACGAGGTTCGGCTATGGTGGGGTATCGCTTTACGGAATATGTTCCCTCAACCGAAGGTACATCTTCGTTTGAAAAGTTGTTCAATATCTTCATGCAGCTTTTGTTGTATACATCCGGCGATGTTAGTGAAGCTATGCAGTGGATGAATCAATTGGATCGCCAATACTCACTCACAGATAACGAGTATGGCATGGGAGACTTTATCGAGGATTTACAAAAGCAGGGCTACATTGAGCAGAATGACGAACAAAAACAAGGAT
>DHLT01000314.1:3516-5700 GCA_002405405.1 Ignavibacteria bacterium UBA4661
AAAACAAGGATTCGATTTGACTGGTAAAGCCGAGCAAACGATTCGTAAGCGCTCGCTGGAGGAAATTTTCGGGAAACTTAAAAAATCGAAACCGGGCAATCACCGCACTCCGCAAACAGGAACCGGTGACGAGCGTACGCCTGATAAACGTCCTTTTCGTTTTGGCGATACACCCGAAAATATTTCCTACACCGACTCATTTCGTAATGCACAGATTAATCATGGTGCCGATGATTTTATGCTGACAGAACAAGATTTGGAAGTCATGGAAACAGAATCCAAAGCACAGACGGCTACGGCGTTGATGATTGATATTTCTCATTCGATGATTTTATATGGTGAAGATCGTATAACACCCGCAAAAAAAGTTGCAATGGCTCTCGGTGAATTAATTACCACCAAATATCCGAAAGACACCCTCGATATTTTGGTATTTGGCAATGACGCATGGCAAGTCGAAATGAAGGATTTGCCGTACTTGCAGGTGGGTCCGTATCATACCAATACTGTTGCGGGCTTGGAGCTTGCAATGGATATTTTACGTCGACGTAAAGCGCAGAATAAACAGATTTTTATGATTACCGATGGTAAACCGACTTGCTTGAAAGAAGGGATTCGCTACTACAAGAACAGTTTTGGTTTGGATCGCAAAATCATCAATAAAACACTCAATCTCGCAGGGCAGTGTCGGCGACTTGATATTCCAATTACAACGTTCATGGTCGCAACCGATCCGTACCTACAAGAATTTGTGCGTACTTTTACCGAAACAAATAAAGGGCGGGCATTCTATACAAGTCTGCAAGGTTTAGGTGAATATCTTTTTGAAGATTATGTTCGTAATCGACGGCGTACCGTGCGCTGAAAAGTTTGGTGCATTTTTTGAAATGGATATTAGAGTAAAATGAGTTTCTCAGAAAACAGTATGAGCATTCTTGACATGAGGTGCAACAATGGTGGCAAATAAAGTTCGTTATGAAGAATTGACCGGTAGGCAGAAAGTAGCAATCCTACTGATGTCATTAGAGATGGAGTCTGCCTCGAAAATTTTTGCGATGGTAGAACCGCAAGATGTCGAGCTTATTGCCGTGGATATTGCTAATCTACAGGGTATCGACGGTCACGTCATTGATCAAGTGCTCAATGAGTTTTACGAAATGATGGCGGCACGTGAGTACTATATCGAAGGTGGTATGGACTATGCGTTGATACTTCTTGAAAAAACATTCGGCATTGATAAAGCACGCGAGATCATCGAGAAAATTAAGGTTCTCACAACCATTCGTGGTTTTGACATTCTCAAAGCGGCAGATTCTCAACAGTTGGCAAATTTCCTTTCGAAAGAACATCCTCAAGTTATCTCGCTGATTTTATCACACTTGACACCTGACCAAACAGCCTCAGTCTTGGCAGAGTTTGAAGATGAATTGCGCACAGATGTTGTCATGCGTATTGCTTCGCTCGGCAAGGTATCGCCTCAGTTGGTAAGTGAAGTCGAAAGCGTTGTAGATCGTGTCGCGGAATCCACAATTCAACAAAATCTTGCAAAAACCGGTGGTTCGCAATTAGTAGCGGCAATTTTGAATAAGTCGTCCGGTGCTCATGCAAAACAAATGATGGAGAATATCGAGATTAAGAATCCTGAATTGGCAACAGATATCAAGCGTCAGATGTTCCTCTTTGAAGATATGATTTTGATTGATGACAAAGGTATTCAACGTATTCTTCGTGATGTTGATAAAAAAGATCTTGCTCTCTCGATGAAAGTATCAGACGAAAAACTCAAAACAAAAATTTTCAAGAACATGTCAGAGCGTGCGGCAGGTGTAATTCGAGAAGAATTGGAGTTCATGGGACCTGTGAAACTCAAAGAAGTAGAATCCGCACAGATGCGCATTGTCGAGGTTATTAAACGCTTGGAGGAGTCCGAGGAAATTACAATCGGCGGACGCGGCAAAGCCGAGGATGTCTTCGTGTAATGACCGATAGCAACGTTCGTACCAACGCTTTTTTGCCCGTGCAAAAAAGCGTTTTTTTTGTCTGTGAAACATCATTCTACGGCTCAACTTCCTTATGCTTATGCAAGACTGTTTGAAGGAAGTTTCACGCAAGTTTTTTTCTCTGCCAAATGTAAATTTTCTTTTTGGTGAATGTGAACAATGATTAGTATCATTGTTGTGTTCG
>DHLT01000307.1:0-986 GCA_002405405.1 Ignavibacteria bacterium UBA4661
AAGGGCAACGTGGTCATGAACTCCAGCAATCGATTACACAGGTTGCAGTATCTTCAACACCAATTCCGGCGCTGGTGAGTACGGGTACGGGTGGTGCAGGTTAATCGTCTCTGACCGATGAACTGATCCGTCGTTTTTTGATGGATTTTTCTGACAAGAGCATAGCTGTCATTTCGGGTGACCCCTCAAAGCGTAAGTCCGGTGGAGCTTTGCTGGGTGATCGCATTCGCATGAATGCTGTGAGCGGTACACTTGCCACAAACCGTGTATTTATGCGCTCATGTGCCACACGACAAGCCAATGTGTCGGTGAATAAATTTCTTCCGGCGATGGTACAAGTGCTTCGGTATTGTGGTTTTGATATGATTATTGTCGAAACAGCGGGTATCGGGCAAAGTGATTCGGAGATTACAACGATTGCCGATGTAGCGCTGTATGTTATGACTCCGGAATTCGGTGCGCCAACCCAACTCGAAAAAATCGATATGATTGATTATGCCGATATTATTGCACTCAATAAATGCGATAAAGCCGGAGCGCACGATGCACTGCGCGATGTCAAAAAACAATACCAACGCAGTCGTCAGTTGTGGAGCGAAACACCCGATGCTATGCCGGTCTTTGGTACGATGGCATCACAGTTTAATGATGCCGGTACAAATCGCTTGTATGCGCATGTGATTGCAACAATCAATCAGCGCACAGGTACAGATTGGGTGTCTGCACTTGATACCAGCAATGCACCGGAAGTGCGTACACGCATTATTCCGCCCGAACGTACACGCTATCTTGCTGAAATTGCAGATGAACATGTCCGCTACGCTCAATTCACTGCGAAACAAAGCGAGATTGCCCGCAAGCTGTATCAACTGCGTGGTACGATTGATATTGTAAGCGCGGTTGAATAGTGTTGTAGTGTAAGGGTATTTCGTTCTGCTCATCCTGTCGTCATTGCGAGCGGAGTGCAACGAAGCGTGGCAATCTCT
>DHLT01000307.1:1087-1338 GCA_002405405.1 Ignavibacteria bacterium UBA4661
GTGCAACGAAGCGTGGCAATCTCTGATTTGATAGAATGGTTTCATGAGCTTTTTAACAAACTCTTCCTGCAGGTATGAAGCGAGGATTTCTCTACATTCTTACCAATCAGTCGAATGCTGTGTTGTATGTAGGTGTTACGAGTAATCTTATACGGCGAGTGTATGAACACAAGACGAAACTACACCAATCATTTAGTGCAAAGTATAATCTCGAAAAGTTAGTGTACTATGAAGTACACGACGATATGCTG
>DHLT01000307.1:1491-2175 GCA_002405405.1 Ignavibacteria bacterium UBA4661
AGTACACGACGATATGCTGAATGCCATTGCACGTGAAAAGCAGATTAAGGCAGGATCTCGTGCAAAGAAAATTGGCATTATCGAAAAGATGAATCCAGCATGCAAAGATCTTTATGAAGAAATAGCTACACCACTTGGTTCCTAAAACAGAGCGTGCAGTGTGCTCTTGAGTTATGGGATTGCTTCGCTTTGCTCGCAATGACACTGGTGGTAATCGTCGTTTAAAGTGGAAACGGAGTGTGTAGTTTGTCCTTGGTTTTGTGGGATTGCTTCGCTTTGCTTGCAATGCCGCTCATGGTTATTGCCATTTCAAGTGGACTACTACAATGAAGAGAGGCATTCATTTATTTCAACAACAAAAAAAGGGAAGCAACAACTGCTTCCCTTTTTCTTTTGCCTGATATGCGACTATTACTTTCCACCGCCGAACATGCGCAGGGTATAGGTAAAGGTCAAGAGGAAATACTGACGCAACACATTTGTTTGGGTGAACTGATTGTAGCCACTGCCAACATCTTGTGTAATGCTGTTGTTTTGTTTGAGCAAGTCAAAAACCGACTAGCGCAATTCGCCATCATTATCCATGAAGCGTTTGCCGATACCCATATTCCAAAGAGCTACTGTTTGGTTGAAGCCCTGTGCTAAACCTGCTGTTCGCACATAGTTGAAATCAGAATTCCAAAG
>DHLT01000307.1:2306-4113 GCA_002405405.1 Ignavibacteria bacterium UBA4661
GTGTGAAATCAGAATTCCAAAGCCAACCATCAAACAAAATCCAGTTGATACGGAAACTACCGGTATGCGTAAAGAATTGATTGTCCGATGCTGATTGTACAGAATTTTTGACAGTGTTATATGCTGTCCGCCACGAAAGCGTAAAGTCAAGGTTCTCGCTGATATTGCTTGTCAAGCCGAATGAAGGGGTCAGCAAGGTATTGTTTGCAATGTTGGTTACTTCGTTGATAATCTGCGGATCACGAGTGTATGTCGTACTCATATTCGCATTTGCTGTCATTTTTACACCCTCGAACAATTCTAATGGGAAGCTATACAAGAAGAATAATTGACTTGTCCAGAAACCATTAATGTTGATCGGACTTGTGAGGCTTGCACCTGCAGGAAGCAATACGGAAGGTAAGCCATTAGGTTGTGCAAGGATTTCAGGACGCGTAGCAAGGCGCGTTGCACTGGCGATACGATTCTCGGTCAGACTTGCACGAGCAAAAATGACAAACGAAGACGCATTTTGCAGATTGAAATTTGCATAGTTCGCAGTCAAGCTATGAGTAAACTCTTGGTCCAAATTAGGATTACCTGTTGTCAAGCTTGTTGGAACAGAATTATCAATAACAGACTGTAATTGGCGAATACTCGGTTGATTGGTCGAGGTACGATAATTAATACGCAGATTACCTGTCAATCCAAAGCGTGTTGAGTACGAAAGATTCGGTAAAATATTCGTAAATGTCCGCGATAAGTCAAAGGCAAGCGGAAATTGTTGACCGACATTGAGTGTTGCCGCTTGGTATTCCACACCAAAATTTAAAGATGATGTACCACTACCACCATCACCACCGAACATACCACCGCCGCCGCCAAATGGTCCACCGCCACCGCGTCCACCGCCACCGCCGGGCATCATCATGACCATCATACCACCACCAGCTGGTGATGGCGCAGAGCCCCATGATAAGCGGTAGCTGACACCCGGACGATGAGTTGTATAAACACTTGAAGCAACATTAGAATTTGTACGATTGGGTATTTCACTGTATGATGCCGTAGTTGTGTTATAGTCGTATGCACGGCGATCGGATTCCGACACTGTTCGACTGATATTATAGCTGAGTTGAAGTTGATCGGTTTTGGAGATCGCCTCGGTATAATTCACATTGCCACTGAGATTAGAGCTGTGTCCATCGGAAGGCATAGTTTGATTCAATACATTGCGTAATGTTATACCGTTAAAGATATTGACTAATTCATTGACCTGATTGCCATCACCGTTGTTGTGATTGTACGAAGAATTAAATGATGCCGTTAATGTGCGACCGGGCGTAGCAAAACGATGTCGCCACAATAATTCTTGTGCAAAAGAATAGCCTGTATTATCCGATACACTACGATTGCTGTTGTTGTTGAGTTGCTGTGCTGTCTGCTCAACTAAAGTGTTACTTGCTGATAAAGAGTTACGATCATTTGTTTGGAACGTAATGCGTGGTGTAAAGATGACAGAATTCGATGAATCTATCGTGTATTCCATACGGAAATTGATGCGATGGTTCATGTTTTTTGTCGTGGTCGAAGCATCTTCAAAACGATTTTGTGTGGTTGAGTCTTGCAAGAAGGTCTGACGCTTGGAACTTGAAACATTATCGTTATTTGTCAGATTCGCAAAGTACGAACCGGTTACCGTAAAGTTCTTTGCCCATGTATCGGAGTAGTTCAGACCAAGTGCATGTGCTCGTGTGAAACCATCGCTCTGCGAACTGAGGAATTGACCGATACCACCCATTCCACCGCCACCGCCGCCCATACGCAT
>DHLT01000223.1 GCA_002405405.1 Ignavibacteria bacterium UBA4661
GTGTGCAGCCACTCTCTGCGGTTAATAATTCTACTCGTGCACTTTCACAAACACAACGGAATCTCAACGATTTACAAGCAAAAATTCAGCTATCTGCTCAAAAACTCAATGTTCAGCAACGTGTGCGTGGTAATCAGATGATGATTCAATTCGGTGATGGGCAACAAATTACTATTGCAGTTGATTCAGCTGTATGGGGGGCTACAGGTTGGTCTACGCCTCAAACACCACAAAGCCCCGCTGTCCGCACAGCTCATATTTCAACAAAAGCAGCTAGTATCAATGCAGAAGATTGCGAATGCGAACAAGAAGATCAATCAGTAGAAGATCATCCTGCTCCAAAAGCTAAATCAGAAAAGAGCAAAGTAATAATGACACCTCAACGTAAAATTGCTCGGAGATCAATGATTCTGCGAACTGCATTGGAGCGCTTACTCAATAACCGTCAGACCATACATGCACGTTTGGATCAAAGAGTTCTTGATTCACTGTTATCATATCATTTGCACGAAAATAATATTGTACTACCCTATCGTTTTGCTGTGGTTAATACGCTTGATACTGCTGTTTTGATGACTAATGCGCCGGATTTACAAAAACAAGCTCAGCAAGCATCCTTGCAGAATATTAATGAGGTCAGTATTCGTGCCGTGAATAATACCCAAACGCGCCCGCATGTCTTTGAGCAAATGCCAGGGGCATATTCTGCGACACTTTTTCCAAATGATTTGATTGGTACGAGTTATAAGCTGATGCTTGATTTCCCAAATCATTCATCTTCTTCATTGGCATTAATGACAGGGGTTGGAGCGACCTCACTCTTGAGTATTGCATTAGTAATTGGATGTTTTGCATGGACATTACTGGCACTGATGCGGCAGAAGAAAATCAGTGAAGTAAAAAATGATTTCATCAACAATATGACACATGAATTAAAAACACCTATTGCTACTATTTCGATGGCAAGTGAGGCGTTGTTAGATGGGCAGATGCGTTCTGACGAAAAACGAGTAGAGCGTTTTGCATCAATTATTCATGAAGAGAATAAGCGACTATCTGGTCATGTGGAGAAAGTGCTTAAATCTGCACAAATGGAAAAAAGAGTACAAGCTGGCTCATTGGATATGACGTATACACAAGTCAATGTGGCATACATGCTGACAGATATTATTGCCTCATTTGAATTACAAGTGGCTGCAAAACAAGGTACGGTTACTTGTGCATTAGAAGCTCATCAAGATATTATTCAGGCTGATGAGACACATCTTGCTAATGTGATATCAAATTTGATTGATAACGCAATTAAGTATTCAGGAGATGCAGCACCTCAGATTACAATCGCAACACAGTCCGTAGGTGATCAACTGTGGATTTCAGTAGCTGATTGCGGAATTGGTATCAAAAAAGAGCACATCAAGCATGTCTTTGAGAAATTTTATCGCGTTCCTACAGGAAATATCCATAACGTGAAAGGTTTTGGTCTAGGATTAAATTATGTCCTAACAATTGTTGAAGCACATGGGGGAACGATTCATGTGCAAAGTGAGTTTGGCAAAGGAAGTGTATTCACTGTGAAACTTCCGTTGCGACAAGGCGTACACTTGTAAAGTTTAAGGTAACGCGTTGTCCTCAATGTATTTTCGCCGGAGTTTGTATGACAAATACATCATTGCCAAAAGAGCATCCAATATCTGTATTAATAGTTGAAGACGATCCTAATTTAGGATTTGTGTTACAAGAGTATCTTACTCAAAAGGGTTTTGAAGTTACCCTTAAAGACGAAGGTGAAGCTGGGGCTGAAGCATTTCGGAATGGCCACTTCAATCTTTGTATTGTTGATGTTATGCTTCCCAAAAAAGATGGTTTTAGTGTTGCACGAGAAATTCGTGCTATCGATGAAGAAGTTCCTGTCATCTTCGTCACTGCTAAAGGTATGAAAGAAGACAAAATTGAAGGGTTTACCATTGGTGCCGACGATTATATTACAAAGCCATTCAGCATCGAAGAGTTATTAATGCGTATCCATGCTATTTTGCGCCGTGTCCAACGTAGCGACGAACGGCAACAGCGTGAGAGTTCTACTATTGCTATAGGTAATTATGTATTCGATGCCACAAATCAACTTCTTGCCATGAATGGCTACCAACGACAACTAACTGCTAAAGAAGCTCATTTGTTAAAAGTACTTTGTGATTATAAAAATCATGTTTTACGTCGTGATATTGCACTTAAAGAGGTTTGGGGTGATGATTCATATTTTAATGGTCGAAGTATGGATGGTTTTATTACACGTTTAAGAAAGTATCTGAAAGATGATCCTTCGGTGGAAATTACTAATGTTCACGGTGTTGGCTTTAAGCTACAAGTTCAGTAATTCAAAGCATCTAAGTATTAAGTGAGAAGAGTTAATCAGACAAAGACGGCATTCATAATACTGTTCCGAATGCCTTCTTTGTTTTATTTGCACACGAGGTTATGAATTAGACTGATTGCTCAAAGCTGTCAATTCGTCACGTAGAATAGCAGCACGTTCATAATCTTCTTCAGCAATAGCTTTATCCAATTCTTCTTTCAGTGTTTCGAACCGTGTTTTGGGCGACTTTCGTTCTTTTTTGGGTGTTGGTTCTGGAGTACTTTTTTTCTCTTCTTGCGGAAGAATATCATCTTGCTCTTCAAGTGCTTCAGTGGAAGTTTCTTCTGCATCATCAGGAACAAACGATGCTTCTTTCA
>DHLT01000191.1:0-276 GCA_002405405.1 Ignavibacteria bacterium UBA4661
CTTTCCGGCATAGTCTTGGTCGATACGCTTGCCGAGTTGTTGTACCTGCTCGGCAATATCTTTGCGAGAGTACAACAGCGTGAATGTTTTGTCGTGCAAACGTACGAGAGAAGAATGTGTATGTTGTGCCGTCATAGCAAGAGGCAATTCTGAACAAACGATTGCTTGATGAATAAGCAAGAAATTATCATCTTATCTTCAAAAATACGAGTTCGCTTTCAATAGATACGATTATTTGCCAAGAGTTTCGTTATTCGGCGATTCTGTTTTCGAAGT
>DHLT01000191.1:398-3204 GCA_002405405.1 Ignavibacteria bacterium UBA4661
TCGGCGATTCTGTTTTCGAAGTATTCTGCTTTGTTGAAACAGAATTTGGTTGAATTTCTATCCGAAGTGCGGTAATTGTTGTCGATTGCAATTTGAATTTTTCGCTGATTCGGACACCAATAATCCACAAAATTTCATTGCCAAGAGCAAGTACCGGGACCGATGATCGCAAATGAAGAGGGATCTTTTGATTAGCAAGAAAGTCACCAATTGTCACAGGTGTTGTCATGCCGAGCGGTTGAAAAATATCATCTGGCTTCCATGCACGAAGCATGAGTGTTCGTGAGACTTTGCTTGCATCGAAGAATTCCACGCCAAGAGGTTGATCAAAAACAATGTGTGAGCGTGCAATTTCCGAACATTTAACGCTCATAGTTGGAAGTATGATCCCTTTGAGACTTTTCTTGGTGTCGATAAGAGCAGGTGTTAGTGTATGGTGTGCTGTTTTGGCAATGATGAGAGTATCACGCTCGCGAAATGCTGTCCAATGTTTATTGATATGATGATGCGCACCGGACTCACTCTGTAAAAGAGCCAAAATACGCTCAACACTACTGTACGATAGTGCCGGAATAGCCAATAACCGTGTTGCAATGTGTTGGATGATTTCACCCTGTAAAAAGCGTTCATGAAGTGCAAGTTGAGAGCATGAAATTTTTGTGTAAAACTCTTTCTGCTCAGGTGCAATAAACTTGATAAGTCGTGTAACAGTTTTTTGTATGTAATCATCCGCGCCGGCAAGAATTGTTGCAGTGCGCGTTAACGTTTCATGAATATTAGGTGCAAAATCTGTTTTGATAGCAGGGAGCAATTGATGTCGAATTTTATTGCGGGTGTATACCATCATCATATTAGAAGAATC
Source organism: Ignavibacteria bacterium UBA4661 (assembly GCA_002405405.1). Lineage (GTDB taxonomy): Bacteria > Bacteroidota > Ignavibacteria > Kapaibacteriales > UBA4661 > UBA4661. The sequence continues at coordinate 1,261 of DHLT01000191.1, forward strand.
CTCGCGCCATGTCACACCATAGCTGTTGTTGTAGGAAAGAAGTTCTTCTTTAGTATGAAGCAAAAGCGGGCGAATGAGAGCTGCATTATGCGTTAAACTACGTTGCATCCTCATCCCTGAGAGACCGGTTAGACCGGAGCCACGCATAAGGTTGAGTAAAAATGTTTCAGCAGAATCATCACTTGTATGAGCTGTGCAAACAGCAGAGCAGGACAATTCCTCAGCAAGCATTGCAAAGCATTCGTAGCGTAGACTGCGTGCAGCATGCTCCATACTCAAGCCATATTTTCGCATATGAGAGCGGACATCAATTGTTGCAATCGTACAAGGAAGTCCATATTCTTCTGCTTTTCTTTTGACAAACTCTGCATCATCAGCCGATTCTTGTGAGCGAAGTTGATGATTGCAGTGAACGACATGGAGATGATATTTCTGCATCCGGCTTAAGCGTGCAAGAATGTCAAGTAATGCCATTGAATCTGCGCCACCACTGACTGCACATAAAATTTTTGCACCGATGGGTAAACTTAAATCTTCTCGAAAATAACGACCGACTTGTACGTGAATCGTATGTTCAAGAGTACGTACAGCCGCTTGAGACGATTCGGGTACAGAAGAGTAATGTTCGTATCGAATTGACTCATTATGTTCTTTTGTTTGTGATACAGAAGCATGTGCATGAATTAATCGATAAAGAAAATTCAAGCGTTCTGTTTCCTTCTCTTGCTGAAAATCGCGCTGGGTGTCTTTACCGGATTGATAATCACGCATTTCTCTACGAGGAGTCTTGCGCTCCTCGCGTTGTTCCTTTGCTCGAGGAAGAGTACCCGCAGGCGAAGTCCCCGGATGAGGGTCATCGGTTTGAGGTATCCCATGCCGATCAGGTATAGATACGACTGTATCAGTAGTTTCAATTGGTAAAGAACGTTTCGTGTCTGTACGCTTGTCTCTGGGTAGTACAGCAGGGTCGTCATGGAACAACTGGAATCGTTCGTTACTGTGTGCACGGATTTGAGGACGTAAGAGCGCACCGATTGAGCTATGAGTACCAATCAATTTGCGCTGATGCTCGGCAAATTCATGGAATGACGCACGTTCTGCTTTGGCGACCGAAGTCAACGAAAGCTCGTGTTGGAGAGTACTTGTTGCGCTCGTTGGAAGGAGAATCTCTGCCGAGATATGAGGTGTATTCACACGCTTTAATATACGAAGCGCAGAGTGGTGTTCCTTGCGGAGAACATGTGTAGGTTCCGCAGGACCACGAGGGAAAAGTTGTGTTTTCACAGAAAAAAAATGATCAAATGTGTTTGCACAGTAACTAAGCAAGAAGAGCAGAATGATGCTCATGGGCTTGGGTCTGCTGTGCTAAAAATTCCTGAAACAATCGAAGTCGGTTTTCGACTTCGGTATATGTTGTGTATGTAACCAAATCCTGACGAACATGCGAGGCATTGTACAAACCTTTAAGATAGCCCGCAATGAATTTACGAAATTCCATAACGGTTTTACGCTCATCGCCTTCTTTATACTGAATTGACAAACGCAAATGTTCAAGACATGTCTCAATACGTTCTTCAACCGTAGGAGGAGCTTCAAGAGTGCCTGTTTTCATATAAGTTTGTGCTTGGCGAAAGACAAATGGATTAGAAATTGCTGCACGACCAATCATCACAGCGTCGCAGCCGGTTGTCGTGAATGCACGATGCACATCTTCCGGGGTTTGAACATCACCGTTCAAAATAATCGGAATTGAAACTGCTTGTTTCACTTTTTCAATCCACGACCAATCGGCATCACCTTCATGACCCATATCGCGGGTACGGCAATGAATAGTCAAAGCTGCGATACCGGCTTCTTGCTCTAAGCGTTTTGCTAAGTCAACGATGATGATCGAAGAGTGATCCCAACCTAAACGTGTTTTAACGGTAACGGGAAGTTGAACCG
>DHLT01000180.1:0-1553 GCA_002405405.1 Ignavibacteria bacterium UBA4661
CATTATTTTTTTTAGTAAAAAATTTACGATCGTTTTGCACGTATTGCCTGTGAAGAAACAGTGAAATCCAGATTTTCAGCGACTACCCCATTGAGAATTTTTTTTCTACCAACATAGCCAATCATACCGGCATTATCTGTGCACAACAAGAGAGATGGCGTAAAAAGTTTCCATCGACGTTTGCTTGTCTCGTCCGTCATACGCGCTCGCAAACCCGAATTTGCAGCAACACCACCGGTAATGACAATAGTTTGTATGCCAAGTTCTTTAGCAACTCGAATAGTCTTGACAGCGAGAACATCAACAATTGCCGCTTGCACACTAGCACAAATATCAGGAATATACTCGATGGGCACACCTTGGGGAAATTGCTCTTTGGGAAATTCTTTTTGCAAGAATGTTCGCACGGCAGTCTTTAAACCACTAAACGAGAAATCAGCATGAGATTCATGGATCATTCCACGAGGGAATGTATATGCGAGAGGGTTACCTTGCCGAGCAAAATCATCAATAATTTTACCACCCGGGTAACCGAAACCTAACATCTTAGCAATTTTGTCAAATGCCTCGCCGGCGGCATCATCACGGGTTGAACCAATCGGTATATACTCCTCAAACGATGGAACATGAAAAATAGTGGTGTGGCCACCACTTACGACCAATGCCACAAAAGGTGGTTGGCAATCATCATGCTCGACACATGAGGAGTAAATATGACCCTCAATATGATTCACCGGAACAACGGGTACGCCATAGCGAAGACCTAAACCTTTCGCAAATTGTGCGCCCACTGCTAATGCCCCAATCAAGCCGGGACCTGTTGTAACAGCTATTCCGTCGACATCCTCAATGCTTATATCTGCTTCACGAATCGACATCTGCACAATTTGCGCAATAGATTCAATGTGCGCACGCGATGCAAGCTCAGGAACAATACCACCATAATTTTTATGAAAGTATTGTGAAGACACCACATTACTTTTCACTGTCTTTCCTACAAATACCGCTGCTGATGTTTCGTCACAAGACGACTCAATTGCAAGTAGAATACTGTCCTCATGGAATGTCTTGTTCTTTTTCATGTTCTTACAGTTCTTTATTAACAGCAGCATGAATCATGGCTTGATTGCTCAAAATTTTTGAGAAACCACGGACATCATCACCTGACCATGTATTGTTCATTTCGCCATATTTACCAAAACGTGAGGACATCATATCATGTGGTGACGAAATACCTACCACATGAAAACGATAGGGTGCTAAATACACACGTACCGTGCCTGATACACTACGCTGTGTGTCTTCAAAGAGTTTTTCGATACTTCGCATAACAGGATCAAGAAATTGTCCTTCATGTAGCATTTGCCCATATGTCAGTGCAAGTTGGTCTTTCACAGAAAGTTGCATTTTGGTAAGGGTATGTTTTTCAAGAGTGTGGTGAGCCTTAATGATAATTAGAGGTGCAGCCGCCTCAAACCCCACGCGCCCTTTGATCCCGATAATTGTATCACCAATATGAATATCACGACCAATAGCATACTGTTCTGCTATCC
>DHLT01000180.1:1667-7029 GCA_002405405.1 Ignavibacteria bacterium UBA4661
GACCAAAAGCATACTGTTCTGCTAACTGTTGCAACCACTGTATAGCATCGACGGGATTATCATATTGTCTGCCACCGGCACCACGTAATTCCCCATGAACAAAAGTGAGTTCAATTTCTATCGGCTCTGTTTTCGTACACTGCGATGGAAAGGCATGTTCAGGCAAGAATTGATCAGAAGTCAGTGTTTCTCGACCACCGATAGTAGTTCCCCATAAACCCTTGTTAATGGAATAGATCGCTTTCTGAAAATCCTCTTCAAAGCCGTTCTTCTTGAGAAATTCAATCTCCTCTTCACGCGACAATTTCAACTCACGGATCGGTGTCAGCACCGGAATATGTGGAACCAGTATATGCAATGCCACATCAAAACGCACTTGATCATTTCCCGCACCGGTACTACCATGTGCGATATATTGAGCACCTACTTGCTCTGCATAACGCGCAATGGCATTAGCTTGAAAGACTCGCTCTGCACTCACCGAAAGAGGATATGTACCATTTTTAAGAACATTCCCAAAAACAAGATATTTCAAACAAGTTTCGTAGTAGCGAGTTGTTTCGTCAATAACAATATGTTTTTCAACTCCAAGTTGATAAGCGCGTTTTTCAATAGCATGCAGTTCTTCTGCCGAGAAACCACCCGTATTGACAATGACCGAATGCACTCGAAGTCTTTTTTCCTGTTGTAAATATTTCACACAAAATGATGTATCTAAGCCACCGGAAAATGCTAATACGACAAGATCTGTATTCATAATAAAAAGAAACAAGAAGTAGGTAAAAATATGATTGCAACTTCACATCAAGTAGAACGCATTATTTCTGAATTGTACCATCTAGCGACAAGCGAATCTCCGATTGCACTTCTTCTTCGCGTTCAGCATGACGTGGGGCGGATGGATCATACAGCATTCCCGTGCACATACACATTTTACGATTTGTGCGCGTAAGAACATCATAATTTGGGCAAGAACTACACCCGCTCCAGAATACATCGTCATCGGTTAACTCGGAAAATGGTACCGGTACATAACCCAAATCCGTATTGATTTTCAAGACTGCATGACTCGTGGTAATACCAAACAGCTTTGCGTGAGGAAATTTTTTTCTGGAAAGCAGAAACGCATGTTTCTTGATGCGTTTTGCCAATCCATCTTTACGAAACTCAGGTTTGACAATCAAACCGGAATTCGCCACATACTTATTGTCTTCGTCATTACCCCATGTCTCGATATAGCAAAAACCGGCAAAGATATTTTCATGTGTTAACGCAATAATGGCTTTACCTTCATTCATTTTTTGTTGAATGTATTCAGGCTTACGCTTAGCAATACCTGTCCCCCGTGCCTTTGCCGCTTCTGCAATAGTCTCGCAGATTTCTTCAGCAAAGATACCATCATCAACAGTAGCAACGCGAACGATAAATTTTGGCGCAGATAGTGTCGTATCACTCATGGCTATAAAAAAGAAATACACAAAAGAAAGCAACTAAAAAAGTAATTGTGATCTTAAAAAAACCGACTCTTGGTATACAATAAGAGCTTGCTTCCATCACTCTTGTTTGTGTCTTTGGGAAGACGATGTCCAATAAAAGTAGACAGGGATACCGCTCAATACTAAGATCACCCCTGGATAAGTATTGCCGGGTTTTGTAATCAAGAGCGCAACGCAAATCAATGTTGCCATAACAACATATATTGCCGGCAGAATAGGATACCCAATCGCTTTGTATGGTCGTTCTACATCGGGTTTTGCACTGCGTAGTCGAAAAATTCCGATGATAGTGAGAATATAAAACAGCAATACGGCGAAGATGACATAGTCTAACAAATCACCATAAGTACCGGATAGGCATAGTAATGATGCCCATACGGCTTGGACAACAAGTGCATTCGACGGTACACCGGCAGTGTTAAGTACAGTCATTCTTTGAAAGAACAATCCGTCTAGTGCCATTGCGCGATATACACGCGCACCGGAGAGAATTAAACCATTGTTGCAACCAAAGGTAGAAATCATGATAAAAATTGCCATGATAATTTCTGCTTTGCTTCCCATGATAACACTTACGAAAGCAGTACCAACGCGATCTGACACAGCAAATTGTACACCTCTTGCAAAAACATCGGAGCCACCACTCTGCCCTTGCAATGGTAGTACACATAAGTATGCAATATTGGCAAGAATGTAGAGCCCTGTAACGGTCATTGTACCGATTGCCAATGAACGCGGAATTGATCGCTTCGGATCTTTCATCTCGCCGGCAGTGAATGTGACATTATTCCACGCATCACTGGAGAAGAGTGATCCTACCATCGCTGAAGCAAATGCAAGTAATAGTGCGCTCCCACTCAATTGCATAATATTCATTCCGTCGGCAGATACCGACTGCATTGACCACATGGCACCGATATTTGCTTGAATTGCTTGATAGTTTGCTCCAAAAATCAATCCGATAACAATGATAAAAAAGAGCAAAATTGTCTTTGTCGAGGTTAGAACATTTTGCACGAGTTTACCCTCTTGTACACCACGGACATTGATAAATGTCAATAGCCAAATACTTCCAACAGCAAGGATTTGTGCGGCAGTAATTTTTACCCCCCATATCTGCATAAGAATGTTTTTTTCGCTGAACCAAGGAATTAACACACCCGTAAATTTCGCAAAAGCAACACCAACAGCGGCAATTGTACCTGTTTGAATGACCAAAAAAAATGTCCAACCATACAAGAAACCAATCATTGGATTGTATGCTTCTCGCAAATAAATGTACTGTCCACCAGCTTTGGGCATCATACCCGCTAATTCACCATAACTGAGTGCAACGATCAGAGTCATTACACCCGTAACGAGCCACACAAGAAGCAGAAGTAAAGGTGATCCCATCGTCCTTGCAATGTCTGCACTGACGATAAAAATACCCGAACCAATCATCGAGCCAATAACGAGCATAGTAGCATCAAAAGTTGTCAGCGTTTTTTGCTCTTGCCCTTGCTGAGTATTTTCCTGCAGAGTACCCATCTTAACGTCCTTTCCAAACAGGTGCGCGCTTTTCAACAAAAGCGTTCATTCCCTCGCGCATATCATCACTGGCAAAAAGCATATAGAAGAGTTTACGTTCGTATTCCAACCCCATTTCCATAGTTGAGTCAAAAGAGCGCAGAACTGCTTGTTTAGCAAATTGTGCGGCAATTGGTGGCATGCCTGCAATCGTTGATGCAAGTGCCATTGCTTCTTGCAAATACTCTGCATCAGGAACAACTTTATTCACCAAACCGAATTGATATGCTTCTTGGGCAGTCAGCATTCTCCCTGTCAAACATAATTACATTGCCAATGCTTTGCCAACAGCACGTGTGAGACGTTGCGTCCCTCCGGCTCCCGGGATAACACCAATTTTTATTTCAGGTTGCCCAAATTTTGCTGATTCACCACAGATCATCATATCGCACATCATGGCTAACTCACACCCCCCACCAAGCGCAAAACCACTGACCGCAGCAATCAGTGGCTTTTTGAAAAGTCGAAGTTTATCTAAAGCAGAAAGATTATCCGTCAGAAGCATATCCATAGCTGACGCTGTTGCCATTTCTTTGATGTCAGCACCTGCGGCAAATGCTTTCTCATTGCCATGCAAAACAACGCATTGAATCTCGTCATCAAGCTCAATTTCTGCAAGTGCATGGGCAAGTTCGCGCATCATTTGTGCATTAATAGCATTCAGCGCTTTGGGGCGATTGAGTTCAATGCGTGCAACGCCGGACTCCGTAGGATGCAGAAGGATCGTTTCGTAGTGCATAGACTGTAAAGCAATAAGAAAAAGAAAAAAGAGGAAAAGAATTTTGTGACAATTTTAACAATATAAACTTGACAAGATAAGGCTTCACTATCTGAACGAGCGCATTTTGGTACGGATAGAGAATAGTACATCTTCAATCACGCTACTACCCTCTTTCCATCGGAGTTTCATGTATTCAGGAGTGAGTTGGACAATATCGCAGGTAATGTATTTTGAATCGTAACCATACATTGATTTGATTACAATTTTTGTTTGCCCCACTTCAAATCGCCAACGATTCAGAGCAAATCCTCGCGTATTGCTCCACGAAAAAAAATACGTTCCATTTTCATTGAATTGCATCCGTTGATTAAAGTGTGGCGATACCTCATACTGACCATCTACAAAACGGTATTTATGCACCCAAACTTTGCCAATAAGTAGCTTTAAGCGATTAGGTTGAACATTAGACTGTGTATTCGTTTGTGCGATGGCGCACAAAACTATGCTGAGAAAACAGATGCATACAACAGAACAACGCAGAATGAAAGAGGTAATCCGAATCATATAAGCATTACGCATTCTTATAAGTATGAATAAATCGTTGATGCAATAGTATCCCCACGGACATACTAACATTGAGCGACTCAGCACTATAACTGCCCTGTAAACCTTCAATAACAACGCTCTCCGTAATTTGCTTTCGAACATCGCCCGATAATCCGTGCGACTCATTCCCAACAACAATCATCATCTGCTGTTCACTTGTCCACTGTACGTCACGCAAAAATGTTGTGCCACGTAATTCAGCACCCAAAACACGGCAATCATATTCTTTTGAGTGCGTAGCAATCGCTTGCGCAAGATTTTCAACGCTATGAACTCGACATCGAAACACCGATCCCATTGTAGCGCGTACCGTTTTCGGATTAAAGACATCGGCAGAGTTAGCACTTAGAAGAATATCACGCACACCAAACCATTCTGCAGTTCGAATGATGGTGCCAACATTACCTGGATCATTCACACCATCAAGAGCAAGAATACAAGGTGCTTGCCACAATGTTAGATTATGCTCCGGCATCTGTACAACAGCAAGAATACCTTGTGGCGTTTGTGCTGTGCTTATCCGATGAAATTTTTCAGATCCAGTTTGATACACATCATATCCTTGGCGCGAGCATTTGTGAGCAATTTCAACAGCACGTTCACTTGCGTTATGAGCAATAATGATTGCCTCCATTGCTACCTGCGAAGCTAAAGCCTCGGCAACAAGTTTTTCGCCTTCGGCAAGAAAAAGCTGTTCCTGCATACGCGTACGCTTATCCTGCAATTCTTTGACAAATTTCAACATTTCATTGGTCAGTACCGGATACGGCAAAGTACCTTCGCCCCCCTGCACAGAAGATTGTTTGTAGCGTTGTTTGTATTCTGAAAACTGCTCTTTCATAGCCATAATGTCATCTTTTCAAAACTGATAATTCGTAAATTACTTCTTCGTGCTATTTATCAGCACAGTTTTATCATAACAGACTATTTTGATTCTCATTTTTTTCATTCTTTACAAGTTTATGTCTCA
>DHLT01000299.1:0-7996 GCA_002405405.1 Ignavibacteria bacterium UBA4661
TCTGTTAGCAGGAATATTTTTTCCGCGCTTGCCGATCACGACTGCAATTTCTAACTCGAAATCTAGTTGCTCTGCTTGAAGTTCTTGAACGGGAATATCACCTTGCCCAAAAACAGTTGTCGGATTGGTGAAATAAAAAATTGGTATTTCATCAAATTCCGAGATCATCTCCAAACCACGATTGCGGCGAGCAGTTTCGACATGCTGGCGAAATGCGTAGCCATCACGAATGGTTGTGGGATTTGGCAATGGTGCAAGCAGTTCAACATTTTCTAACTGAAGTCCAATTGCCGACAGAGGCACAATAGTCTGCTCTACCATAAAGCTATGCCATTTACGCACCATATCCATAATAGTAGGTCCGCCCGTGAGTAAATCCAGCATTGATGATGGTGGTAATACATTAGCATAATCATCCCGATGCTTCAACATTTCTCGATAGGATGCTTGTACATCAACTACAAAAGAAGCATTTGTTGCTGTATCATACAGTACTGCGCCGAGGCGGCTGCCATGCAAAGGAGAACGATAGGTTACGAGTTTCATAAAATTGAGATGATGAAAACGATACACATAGAGAAAACAGAAATTACCATCAAAGAGACTGGCAATATGAACTACTTATCGAGAATAGCTCGAAAGATACTATGTTTGATTGATACTTCAACATAGTCACAAGAAAAAAAAGCCCGCACTCTCCTCTGAAGACTGCGGGCAGAATTTATACTTTAGATCTCTCTACATCTGTTTCATTATTTCTCAGCAAACGTAGCAGCATCATTTAAGACTGCCTTAGCTTGAGCAAGTACATCAGCATCATCACCGAGAAGACTTTCGCCATGCTGACTAATATCCAAACCAATTTCTTCATGATGTTCATCAACACGAAGTGGTAACACCCGATTTACCAAAAGATATAACCCGTAGGATCCGCCAAAAGTGAAAGAACATACAACACCGATTGCTTTCAGATGCGTGAAGAAGACATCAACTTGCCCATAGATTAATCCAACATCTTTGGCAAAAACTGCTGTCAGGATCATACCAACCAACCCACCTAAACCATGACAAGGAAAAACATCGAGTGTATCATCAAGCGTAGTTTTCGATTTTAACGATACAGCGATATTGCTGATAATTGAGGCAACTGTTCCAATAAAAATACTCGCTCCAACATCAACATAACCTGCTGCGGGAGTAATTGCAACAAGTCCTACGACCGCACCAATACTTGCACCAAGGGCTGACGGCTTTTTACCCTGCACTGCATCAAGGAATATCCATGCTAATGCAGCAGCAGCTGATGCTGTATTCGTTGTCATGAAGGCAAGTGCAGCAGTTTCATTTGCAGCTAATGCTGATCCGGCATTAAAACCAAACCAACCGAACCACAACATACCAGTACCAAGAACAACAAATGGAATATTTGCCGGTGAATGTAATTCACTATTAAGATGGACTTTACGTCTACCGAGCACCATTGCACCTGCGAGTGCCGCAAAACCTGCCGACATGTGTACAACCGTACCACCTGCAAAATCAAGCACTCCCCATTTACGTAAAAAACCATCAGGATGCCATGTCCAATGTGCTAATGGAGCATAAATAACTAAAGCAAAGAGACACATAAAAAGCAAATAGGCACTGAACCTGACCCTCTCAGCAAATGATCCTGTAATCAATGCTGGTGTAATAATTGCAAATTTGAGCTGAAACATGGCAAAAAGTCCCAATGGAATTGTTGGTGAAAGCGTTGGATGCGTTGCTCCACCAACATGATTAAACATGAAGTATGTCAGCGGATTACCCACTAAACCATTGATGCTATCACCAAATGCCAAACTAAAGCCAACCACAACCCAAAGCATACTTATAACGCCAAGTGCTATAAAACTTTGCAACATGGTCGAAACGACATTCCGTACACGAACCATACCGCCATAAAAGAATGAAAGACCGGGCGTCATAAGCATAACTAAACATGACGCAGTAAGCATCCATGCAATATCGGCTGCATTAATTGCTCCACCGACAAGTGTCGGAGCTGAAGGGCGATAGACAGCACCGGCAAGACTGACGGCGAGCAAAAGCGAGAATGGCACAAGCCACTTTTTTGCAATAAAGGTTTTCATACACGATCCTTTTGTGAGTGGTTAAACAATGGGAATGGCACCCAAAAAGTTATAAAAAACTGCACGTACTTCTAACGCAAAGAGTAAAATTTCTACGAAAAAGTCAATAGCAAACTTCATTTTTTTAAGAAAAATTTTTGTTTATCCTTAAAAACTACCGTTTTAACGGTAAAAATTTCGCTCCTAGCGATACTCTGATATGCTCTACCTATTACGATGATTACGTTTTTGGCTTTGTTTTTGTCCGTAAGACTCAACAACTACACTTAGTACTAGAGCAGTTACAATCTACACACGACATGTATGATACATTTACAAGCCATATTGTTCTCTTTCTGTATTGCTCTTTGTGCAATATGGGGATATACTCCATTGCACGCAGATGATGATTTTACTCCGACTGTTATACGCAAAGATCACTTTATAGCTGGAGTCAAACCATGTACCTACTTACATATCCGTGAAGTAAAAGCACTCTACAGTTCCAGAGCAGATCTACCTTTGTACCCATTAGTACTGGTACATGGCGGTGCTGCGGGTGGTATTGCTTGTTTTGACTTAACGGAAAATGGACTCAATAAGCGTGGTGGCTCACTCGCAGAAGATTTAGCAAACAAAGGCATACATGTTTTTATCGTCAATCTTCGTTGCTTTGAACAGTCTTCTTGTCCTCACTACGATACAACTGACAAAACAACTGAGTCTGTAACATTGAAGGAAGCATTTGAAGATTTAACAATTGCACACCGATGGATTCGCAAATACACCAACTCACGTAAGACATCACTTCTCGGATGGGGCACCGGAGGACACTGGGCAGGATACTTTGCTACAAAAAACAACAAACGACTTGCTCATTTTATTTCTATTAATGCGTTATATGGTGTGGCAGCTCCCTGGATATACAAACAATCCTTTGCACTAAAGAATGACACCACAAAATATAATGAAGCAGTATTGCCAATATTTATGATACGAGATCAAGATGCTGTCATCAAAAATTGGATGACGTCCCTTCCCGACTCCCTAGCAACACGCTCTGTTGATCCTGAAATAATTCGTGGTTATCAACATGCTGCAATGAATACTGTCATCAATGGCAAGCCGTATATGAAAGCACCATCAGGATCATTTCGTGAAAGTTTTTATCAATCGAATGGGTTTAAGTATTGGGATGCAAAAGATATCAAACTTCCAATTCTGCTCATGCGTGGTGGTAGAGACTTTTGGTCACGCCCCATAGACAATCAAGCATTTCAACAAGATGCAAAACATGCTTCTCGACTTCTTTCCGTTACCATTGAAGAAGCAACTCATTTTCCCTTTTTTGCACGGTCAGATCGTGGACGTGATGAATTTATCCGTCGCATTGTTGATTTTGTATCCAATAAATAAGGACAAAAAGTCGAAACCGGTTATCCACAACGTACAATTCTACCATACGTGTACATACCACCATGTCTATCGCATCATTCTGCGCTTGTTAAGATACAACCGAAATGCTTTATCAAATGAATCTTCCGTTGATACGAGATGGTAGTCAATATGCTGTTGCATACAAGCAGAACGAATGAGTGCAACCTTGGATTCAAGTTGGTGGATATAGGCAGATTTTAATTGTTGTGGCTGTGTTTGAATTTCCTCACCCGTTTCTATATCTCGGAAAATAGTCGCTCCACGAAAATCAAAACTTTGCTCAGAAGGATCAAGAAGGTGAAGTACGATCACTTCATGCCCATAGTGACGAAAATGACGCAAAGCCCCTAGCGTAGCATCTGTATCATCCCACAAATCGCTAATCACGATTACTAAACCACGACGCGAAATTTGTTCAGCTATTGTGTGAAGCGAAGAACCAATTGCCGTTCCCCCTTGTGGTGCTACCCCGAGAAGAGTTCGATACATTTCTTGTAAGTAGCCAAAAGCACTACGAGGTGGGAAATAGCGTTGAAGATGATCACCAAACACAGCAATACCTGCTGCGTCACGTTGACGCATCATCAAAAAAGCGAATGCTGCTGCTAATTCAACAGCATATTCATATTTCGTTGCAAAGCGTGTATGTGCCTTATCGGAGCGATATTGCATAGAACCGCTAGCATCCACGGCAATCGTACACCGTAAATTTGTTTCATCTTCGTATTCCTTGACGTACAAACGATCGGTACGTGCCAGTACTTTCCAATCAAGTCGTTTTAGTTCATCACCGGGCATATATTGACGATGCTGAGAAAATTCGGCACTAAATCCATGATATGGCGATTGATGCAAGCCTGTAATAAACCCCTCGACAGTGGTTTTAGCGCGAAATGTCATTGCCTGAATAATATCGGCAATACTTTTATCGGGAGTATATTTCTGTGTGGTCAATGACATAGCACATTAATTGTGAATAACAAAAAACGAACCTACTGAATTGTTCATGCTTTTACTTCTTAAAACTTAAATAATCACGCCATATGCAGTAGAGTTCCCATGTAGCACGGACATCGCGCAAACAATATTCGGCGATATCCTGCATACGCTCTTCTGCAAAGAGTTCGCCTACCATGCCTCCGTGTACTCCGTCAGCCTTTGGAGAAGGGATGCCAAAAGCACGTGTATAAAAATCAAAATTATACCGTTTAGTGGCTCCGGTGCTAGAGGGAGTATAATAGGTTAATTCATCAATCAAGTCAATATGCTTAGCATAATTAAAACGTGTTCCATCCATGAGATTCCTACTTGGACGAATACGATACAATGCCGAACGCAACATTAAGAATGGGGCATCAAATCCGCGCCCATTGAATGAAATCAATTCAGCATCTTTACTTGTATCGAGAATTTCCCAAAATTTTATCAGCATGCTTTGCTCATCCATGTATTTCAATATTGCCCCACTTGGCAATACAACTTCTGACTGTGTTTCTTGTTGAATGTCATTCTGCACACCGGCTAGTTGTACATAAGCAATCTCACGTCGTGTTTCCCATTCATTTTCTTGCGACTTCCGCATTACTTTTAATCCGATACACACAATACGTGCAGTCAAAGGTGAAAGTGCCATCTCATTGATTTTGCGTTCTCGCTCTTCTTCAGTGGTTGTACCACGCACAATGTATTCCTGCTGAGACTCGTCCAACGAATCAAAAGGTAGAGCAACGGTCTCAAGATCAAAGACAATTTTCATTTCCGACATAAGTTTCTCCTCATATTGATCAACATTGATGAGAGAATTTGAGTAATTTTGAAACTCTTTAAATTGAGTATTACTTGAGCATAGTATGCTTTTGAATGCCTGAGTACAAGATACACACATCGAGCATATTCAAGATCAAAGAATACCATCTTTTATGATTATCAACCATATTTTTTTTCATCATTGCATTTGCTATGAGCACAAATAACAATTCTCGTTTTCTCCTCTTTATGATCGCCGGCTTTGCTGTCATGTCCACAATTATATTTGGCGGTCTCTTTGCTGAAACATATGTAGTTCCTCATCTTTTAGGTAAAGGCAATGTCGAAGCACAGATGCAGGTGCCTCGTGCAAAAACTGATCCTGTGGTTTTTGACGATGTTCCCACAACAATAGAAACACCCAACGGCGACAATAGCATGACGGTACGTGATGGATTGATTGCATGGTTTTCTGCGGAAAATCTCACTGTCGAAAATGGCAAACGAGTTGCCTACTTCCCCGATGCAAGCAAAAAAAATAATCATGCCCGTCAACCACTACCCTCTTCTCGTCAGCGTTGGATTAAAGATGGTATCAACGGTTAACCTGTTTTGCGATTAGATGGCAATGATGATTGCTTTTTTATCGAATCAATGCGATTCTTGACACCGGTCACGATTTATACCGTCTGGTCAAAGCCATCAGCGGGTGGCGTACCTTATCAACGTCTTTATTCCAGTGGCTCGCGTGGTACAGATTATCAAGCAGGCGGTGCCTACCTTATTCCTGCAAGTGATGATAATGGTATTGCGTCTGCCCCGGCACAGCTCCACAAAAAAATTATTCCATCACAAGTTGATATTTCGATTTTTTGCATCGGTCGTCTTAATGCTGGTGTTACGCAATTTTACTATGGCGACTTGGCTGAAATGCTTATCTACACCAAACCTTTGTCGATTGAAGATCAACGTAAAGTTGAACAGTACTTACAACAGAAGTATAAACTCGTTGGTGTTGTTGTTGGATAATTGTCTACGGATCTCACAATCGTTCTACGGAGAAAATACACATGAAAGCACAATTAGTCTTTGAATCAGGAATGCGTGTTGTCGGTACAAATGAAAAAGGCAGCCAAACAGCATTTGATACGACAGCCGACCATGGTGGCAATGGTACAGCCGCATCACCCATGGAGGTACTTCTCCAGGCGACTGCGGCTTGCTCCGTATTTGATGTGATAAGCATTTTAAACAAAAAACGTAAAACCATTACAAGCTTAACAATTGATCTAGAAGGCGATCGGGCTGAAACACATCCTCGTGTCTTCACGAGTATGAGAATGATTTATCGTCTTGTTAGCCCCGATGCATCAGAGGCGGATTTACATCGTGCAGTTGAACTTTCACACTCATCATATTGTAGTGCATCAGCTATGGCGACCCGCTCAGGTTGCACGATTACGACCGAGTGCATCGTTACACGACCATCATAATTTATCTTCTCATTGCACGACTGCATGGAATACTTTGTTCACATTCTACTCGGTATCGTACAAGGACTCACAGAGTTTTTACCTGTGAGTAGTTCTGCGCATCTCACTATTGTTGCAACATTACTTGGCTATGTACATACTGTTCCACCGGAAATGTGGACAGCATATATTGCTGTCATGCAACTCGGCACACTTGTAGCAGTACTGCTCTACTTCCGTAACGACATTTTTGACATTACTCGTGCTTTTTTACAAGAAAATCTAAGGCGAGTGTCATTTGCCGAGCAGTCGGCTCATGCACGTATGGGTTGGTATGTTATTATAGGTTCTGTACCTATCGGGACATTAGGACTTGCTCTTAAAAAAATTATCGAAGGTACAATTACCAAAGACTTGATGATTATCGCAGTTTCCATGATTGGATTTTCGTTCGTCATGATCCTTGCTGAGCGTGTTGCTCATCACCATCGCTCCATTGACAATCTTACATGGAAAGATGCAGTGCTGGTCGGTATGGCTCAAACACTAGCACTCATGCCCGGCTTTTCTCGCTCAGGAACAACAATTTCAGCGGGTCTGTTTCTAGGTTTGAATCGTGATGTTGCAGGACGATTTTCTTTTTTGCTGAGTATTCCTGCAGTGACAGCAAGTGGCTTATTGGAACTTCGTCACGGATTCTCAGGTATGACATCGATCCCATCGCTCAACCTAGAGGGTGTTCTGATTTCCACGATCACTGCGGGTGTGAGTGGTTATCTCACAATTGCGTTTCTCCTGCGCTTTCTTCGCACGCATAGCATCATGATTTTTGCTGTATACCGTATACTTTTGGGAAGTGGAATTATAGCATGGCTCTTACTTCGGTAATGGTACCGCCCATTGCACATTGTCGCTCAGCATTGTACGTCTTTCTGACGAATGTGCTTTTTAGTAGTGCGTGTATGATAACATTCGTTCTTGATACACAAGCACAAGATATTCGAAATGAACAGCCGCGATCGGTTGTTGTTACACATCATGCAGTAATGAACACGAGTAAGGGTACAATTAAGTTTGCCCTTTATGGAAAAGACGCTCCCCACACTGTAGATAATTTTATCAAGCTCGCTCAAAAGGGGTTTTATCGCAATATCAAGTTCCATCGTATTGCTAAAGACTTTGTGATACAAGCAGGCGATCCTTTGACTAAAGATTCTAAAAGAGTTCAAG
>DHLT01000299.1:8220-8535 GCA_002405405.1 Ignavibacteria bacterium UBA4661
CTATGGCGAATAGAGGACCTAATACAAATACCAGCCAATTTTTTATTTGCTTACGTAATGTACCGGAGTTACCAAAGACGTCAACAATTTTTGGAATTGTTATCGAGGGAATTGATGTTGTTCAAGCAATTGCAGCACTCGATATTGAGCCCGTTCTTAACGATAGAGATGGTCGCCCGCTTGTCGCTCCGACTATTCGTTCGATCAAAATCATCAAGCTATAATAATCATCGTGCTTTCTCTTTTCATTTCTTTCTTTGCTTTCTATGATGAAGTTATTTCTTTCTTGTATTATATCGATTGCTTTCGCTTATT
>DHLT01000138.1:0-4321 GCA_002405405.1 Ignavibacteria bacterium UBA4661
TCCATGAGGATTTTCTTGCCGATATCATTTTCGGAGAATGCCAAGAATGCATCCACAATTTTTTCACGCATATCTGCGGGGAAATCTTTGCGAAAGCAAATAGGTTCGTTGGGAATAGAATCGGTAAAAACGATTATGCGGATATTTTGATAGATGTCGGGGTATTGATTTTCTAACCGTTGTCGTGAATCGGTAGGTTTCCCGGTAATAGGATCGGGATCAAAATAGTAGCCGGTACCGACATCGACTTGTTTTTGATATACCATCATCACTGCATTATCATGTTTCATAGCAAATACTTCTGCTAAAGGCTTGATTCCTTTTGTATCGAGAAGTGATTTAGGAAGGATAAATCCTGATGTAGATGCTGCATCAACAAACGCAACACGTTTACCCTGAATATCTTCAAGTGATTTGATTTCACTATCGGCATGAGCAAAAAAATACCCTCGGTATGATGTTTCACCACCTGAACGCTTGATGCGGAGAGCGGCATCAGCACCGTATTTTTGGCTTGCCATAATGTAGCTAAAGGTATTCATGCTTGCGATATCAACTTTACCGCTTCCCATTGCTTCAACAACAGCGATAAAACTTGATGGTACGGAGAAGGTGTAGTGGTATCCTGTTCGCTCATGGAGGAATGCAATAAGTTGATTTCCACTTTTTGCAATTTGCTGTGCATCAACTGCTGGTGTAAATGTTACGCGAATAGGGTTGCCCTTACCTCCAAGTTGCTTCACTAAATACAATGGCTCTAAGGAAAGTTTCAGTAAAATCAGTAGAAGCAAAGGGATGTAAATATTACCAAGTTTCATATCGCATAATTGGAGAGAAAGCAGAGGGAAGCAATGCAATCAATAAGCATTACAACTACGGAACATCAATTTAAGCCAATTTCATCACTGCACAAAAAACACTTCTGTTGTTGTGGCAAGGCAATACTGTTCGCTGAAACTTTCGTAAGTTTGCAAGTCTATGACAGAAATTCACACTTTCTTTTTCTCACTTATAGTACGATTTATGAACGTTCACGAGTACCAAGCGAAAGAATTGCTCACCAAATATGGTGTTCCTACTCCCTTCGGTAAAGTTGTATATACTGCTGAAGAAGCTGGCGAGGTTGCCTATCGCGAATTTGTTCGCAATGGCAAAGACATGATTGTCTTAAAATCACAAGTTCATGCCGGCGGACGCGGTAAAGGAATTATGCACGATCCTGAAACCAATCAGCAGCTCGAAGTTGATGGCAAAGCCGTGCGCGGTGTTATTCTTGTTCGTGAAGGGAACATTGCTGATAAGGCATATCGCCTAGCAAGCAATATGCTCGGTAAAAAATTGATTACCATCCAAACCGGTGCAGAGGGTCGTATTGTGCGTCGCCTGTATATTTCTGAAGCTACTGATATTGCCAAGGAGTACTATCTCTCAATTTTGTTGGATCGTCAAACGGGTCGCAACTTAATTATGGCTTCAACAGAGGGTGGTGTAGAAATTGAAGAAGTTGCAGAACACTCACCGGAAAAAATTATCAAAACATTGGTAGACCCAACTGTTGGGCTGAAATCGTTTCAAGCACGTGAAATGGGTTTTGCACTCGGATTTACCGGTGATGCACTGAAAAGTTTTGTTGATTTCTTGTTGAAATTGTATACCTGTTATGACGAGTGCGATTGTGCAATGCTTGAAGTCAATCCGATGGTACTCACGCCGGAAAATAAGATTACAGCTCTTGATTGTAAAATGAGTTTTGATGATAATGCCATGTATCGTCATGCTGATTTGAAAGAAATGCGTGATTTGGACGAGGAAGAGCCACTCGAGATCGAAGCGTCAAAATATGACCTCAACTATATTAAACTCGACGGTAATGTTGGTTGTATGGTAAATGGTGCTGGTCTTGCGATGGCAACAATGGATGTGATTCAACTTGCCGGTGGTAAGCCTGCCAACTTTCTTGATGTTGGCGGTGGGGCAAATGTTAATCGTATTGCAAATGCCTTCCGTATCATGTTGAGCGATCCAAGTGTTAAAGCTGTGTTTATCAATATCTTCGGTGGTATTGTGCGTTGTGACCGTGTTGCAACAGGTATTATTCAAGCCTCGAAAGAAGTAAATTTGAACTTACCTGTTATCATTCGTTTAGATGGTACCAATGCCGTTGAAGCGCGCAAAATGCTTGCAGAATCGGGATTGCGTTTCTCGACAGCAGCAACGCTTGCCGAAGCATCTGAGCGTGTCAAAGAAACGCTTAAAGAAATTGGTGCATAAATCATTATCATACACAGCCAAGTTTCAAGCCCTATATGCCTGTGCAGATAGGGCTTGATTATTTTTGCGTCATACTAAAAAATGAATCTCCAAATAACTTTGCATCGTTATATTGAGCATGTTACTGTAAACACATAAGCACTCAGTGCATTTGTCTTGCGTTTTTTCTTGTCTTGCATGAATATCTTGCTCATTGGTTCTGGCGGACGCGAACATGCTATTGCAGAACTGCTCGTTCGATCACCACGAATTTCAACACTATATTGCTTACCCGGAAATCCGGGCATCGGGGTAATTGCCACATTGGTAAGTATACCATTGACAGATCATACTGCGATTATACAATGGTGTTTGCAATCCAATATTGATTGTGTCATCATTGGACCGGAAGCACCATTGGCTGAGGGCTTGTCAGATGCTTTGCGAGTCCATGACATTCTTGTTTTTGGTCCATCGCAAGCTGCATCTCAATTAGAAGCCTCAAAAGACTTTGCAAAGAAATTGATGCAACAATATCACATACCCACCGCAGCCTATCAGACTTTTACTTTAGAGCAAGTAGATCAAGCAATTACATACTGTAAAAGTCATCCTTTGCCGATTGTTGTTAAAGCTGATGGACTTGCCGCAGGCAAGGGGGTAACGGTTGCAGAAACAACTCAAGAAGCTATTGAAGCTGTTCAGTCAGCATTTGCCGGTAAATTCGGCGTTGCCGGCACACGTGTGGTTATTGAAGAATTTTTACGAGGCGAAGAAGCATCGGTTTTTGCTCTTTGCGACGGCGAACGTTTTGTCACTCTTGCGCCAGCACAAGATCATAAGCGTATTGCCGATGGTGATCTAGGCGAGAATACCGGCGGTATGGGGGCGTATGCACCTGCTCCTATTGTGAATGATGTTGTCATGCGTAAAGTTGAAGAGCGTATTATTAAGCCATTATTGATGGGTATGAAATCGGACGGTATCCCATTTGTTGGCTGTTTGTTTTGTGGGCTGATGATCGACAATAATGAACCTTCCGTGGTAGAGTTTAATGTTCGTTTTGGCGATCCTGAAACACAAGCTGTACTCGCGGTCTTTCGTGGTGATTTGTTGTCTTTGATGATTTCTGCAGCGCAAGGTCATCTTGATACGAGTGTAATCCAGTCAATTGCAGAGGGTCATGCCTGTGTCGTCATTATGGCTTCTGAGGGATATCCGGGTGCTTACAAAAAAGGTAGTGTCATTAAAGGTATTGATTCTGCTCAAGCCATCGCTCAAGTCTATCATGCAGGCACAACACAAGTGGGTGCAGATATCGTTGCATCAGGTGGGCGTGTGCTCGGTATATGCGGAGTAGGCAATACGTTGTCGGATGCAATACAGCGGAGTTATGATGCTGTGCAAAACATACAGTTTGACGGTGCAATCTATCGCTCTGATATTGGGGCAAAGGGGCTGAAATCTGTATGAGAATGAGTTCTTCTTTTTTACCCCAAAAACAG
Source organism: Ignavibacteria bacterium UBA4661 (assembly GCA_002405405.1). Lineage (GTDB taxonomy): Bacteria > Bacteroidota > Ignavibacteria > Kapaibacteriales > UBA4661 > UBA4661. The sequence continues at coordinate 3,756 of DHLT01000138.1, forward strand.
CCACGAATATTAGATCAAAGCACTGCACTTGAAACATTGTTTGGTGAATTTGCGGAGCGTTTTCGTACTTACTACGATGGGAATATTGATGCCGTTGTTATCGCGGGAAGTGGACTTAGTGGTATTATGGCGCATCATACTCTTGTTGCGGAAGTCGATATGGAAGCAATCTCGGGTTTTCCGATTCCTGCTGTGCAAGGACATGGGCATACCATACGTATCTTGGAAATTCATACAAAGCGCGTGGCGTTTGTTGGAGGTCGTTGTCATCTTTATGAAGGGCATCCGATGGTAGAATCGGTTGCAGTTGTTGGGATGTTTGCGGTACTTGGGGTGCGCCACATTGTAATTACGAATTCTGCCGGCGGCTTAAATCCTCACTTTGCTGTTGGAGATGTTATGGCTGCGACGGATTTTCTCAATATGATGCAAGTCCCGGTTTTATCCTCGTTGGGTATTGTTGAACATAGGCATGCTGTGGTGTCGCACATTCATCATGAATGGTTACAAAGAGTATTGAATTTGCTTGCTTACAACGGCGAAGTTATACACCGTGGCGTCTATAG
>DHLT01000138.1:4473-13398 GCA_002405405.1 Ignavibacteria bacterium UBA4661
TTTATGAAACACCTGCAGAAATTCGCATGTTTAAGATTATTGGGGGTGATGCTGTTGGTATGTCCACTGTGCACGAAGCGGAGTTTGCTTGTTGGTGTGGTATGCAAGTCTTAAGTTGTTCACTCATCAGCAATTTATTGAAAGAAACATCGACCGAACTTTTGTCCCATCATGATGTCGTTGTTGCCGCTAATATCGGTGCCGGTCGTACAGCAAAATTCATTGAAGCTGCAATCGCCTCGATTATGGAATAATGAATATCATCAGTGACCATCACCTTGATGACAATATATGTTGCTTTAGGTAGAGTTGATACTTTTGCACAGTTTACGATGAACTATACTTCTTCACCGATTATTCACTTTTTCATTTTGCATTATGCTGACAGACATTCAAGGAATGGAGCGTGCATTAGAACTTGCACGGAAAGGTCAAGGATTTGTCAGCCCTAACCCCATGGTGGGCTGTGTTATTGTTGCAGACGGACGTATTATTGGCGAGGGGTTTCATAAAAAGTTTGGTGGTAATCATGCAGAGGTAGAAGCCCTAAATGCTGTTGTGGAGGCGGACAAGGTGTTGTTGCGGAATGCAACGGTTTATGTAAATCTCGAGACATGCTCGCTATATGGAAAAACACCTGCCTGTGCCAATACACTTATAGACGCAGGTGTGAAAAAAGTTGTTGTTGGTATGATCGACCCAAACCCCAAAGTATCCGGTAATGGAGTTGCTTTGCTTCGGGAGGCAGGTATCCAAGTAGTCGTCGGTGTCATGGAAGAGGAATGTCAATGGCTGAATCGTGCCTTTGTAAAGTTCATTACTACTGGTATGCCGTATGTCATCCTTAAGTCAGGGCAAACTATTGACGGATGTATTGCAACAATGCATGGTCAATCAAAATGGATTACTTCGGAGGAAAGTATGCATCGTGCTCATGAACTTCGGGCTTTCTGTGATGCAATACTGGTAGGCCAAACGACAGTGTTCAAAGATGATCCACAGCTCACAGTTCGCTATGTGACAGGTCGTAATCCGCGCCGTGTTGTATTAGATTCCGAATTGAGTGTGCCTCTTAAAGCAAGAATATTTATGGCCTCAGACCGTACTAATACAACAGTGTTTTGCCAGCGAGATGCATCAACAAAAAAGAAATATGAGGCACTAAAGGTTGCCGGCATACAGGTCATTGAAGTTTCAAAAACTGCTGATCATAAGCTCAATCTTCATCAAGTCCTTGAAGAGCTTGCGGGTAGAAATACTACCTCGATTCTTATTGAAGGTGGTGCACGTGTCCATTCGTCATTTCTTCAAGAGGGTTTGGTTGATGAAATCCAGCTTTTCATTGCACCCCTAGTTATTGGTAATGGTCTTCATTCTTTCGTGGGGCTGAATACTCCATCATTACAGCGTGCTAAGCGATTTAAGTACCATTCCATCGAACAAGCAGAACACGATATGCACATTATTATGGTGCCTACTGATGAAGAGGAATAATCTGGTTCATGAATATTGAATGGGGGAGAGAAATGAATTCTAACAATGATAATGTGGGAAATTCTCTTGATTGAATACTACTTGGTTTTAGTATCTTGAGGCTTGTGTTGTTTCAGAGTCGAATTGTGTTATTCCTATGTGTAGATATATCTCTTATATCTGTCCGCAAGTGTTAGCCGAAGCTCTTTTATATACCCCCAGATTTTCTTTGATCTTGGCTCAGAGTATGCAGGCTGAGGAAATGTCTGTTATGGTCAACGGTGACGGTTTTGGTGTGGGATGGTATCAACCCGAACTTGATCCGAATCCGTGTGTTTTTCGGAGTATTAAGCCCGCGTGGAGTGATTCCAACCTTCGTAACATCGCGAAAAAAATATATTCTCCACTCATTTTTGGGCATGTGCGTGCCGCTTCGCCCGGTATGCCGGTCGAGGAAGTCAATTCGCATCCATTTCATTGTGGACGATTAATGTTCATGCATAATGGCATGGTGGGTGATTTTCCAAAAATTCGGCGTAAACTTTTACACAGTTTAAAAGATACCGCGTATGACGCTATTGATGGTTCGACTGACTCCGAGCACTTGTTTGGTTTGTTCCTGAATCATATTCAAGATCCTTTTGGTGATGTCAGTTCGGAAGAAATGCTCTATGCAATGAACAAAATGCTTGAGGATTTTAGCGAACTTTTTGTTACGTGCGGAGTCAAGAAGCATTCATATCTTAATCTTGCTGTTACGAATGGTAAAAGTATTGTCGCAATGCGCTACACAACTAATCCTCATGTGCAACCGGCATCGTTGTATTACATGTATGGAAAGCGATATTTTTGTGAGGGAGATAATTGCCAAATGGAACCTTCTTTGGGCAATCCTCATTCTATCGTTATCGCATCAGAGCCGTTTACGCTGCGACGCTCTGACTGGATGAAAGTGGAACGTAATGCAATGATGATTGTTGATGAAGATATGAAGATCCGTTTTCAAAGTGTTGTTCTTCCAGTTGAGAAAGTATCACTGGAGGAGAACTATGGCATGTTGTAATGTTCAATAATTTCTTGGCATCATTCTCGTGTGAATTCTACATAAGTTGATGGCATTATGTTGTGTTACTGTTAATAGCAGTCGAATACTTTTCTGATTTTCACTTTATTGCTTATGCTGTTACTTATTCCTTTTTTGCCATTGCTTGGCTTTGCCATATTAAGTTTCTTTGGCAAACGCCTGCAAAGCGAAATAGTAATCGGTTCCATCGCCACAGCGATGGTTGCTATACCGTTTGTTATCGCGGGAACGGTGCTATTATCACAAGGTTATCCGCAAACTGTTACAGCATTTCACTGGTTTAAAGCCGGTAGTTTAACGGTTGACCTTGCATACTCCTTTGACCAGTTGTCTATTCTTTTTACACTCATCATTACCGGAATCGGCACACTGATTCATGTCTATTCGATTGGTTATATGCATGGTGATCGGAGTTTCTTTCGATTTTTTGCATATCTCAACCTTTTCATCTTCATGATGCTAAACTTGGTGCTGGCGGATAATTTTGTCGTAACATTTTTGGGTTGGGAAGGAGTTGGTCTGGCGTCGTACCTTCTAATAGGTTTTTGGTATGAACGTCGCTTTGATGGTGTGGACATTGTGTGGACGGGTGATGCAGCAAAAAAAGCTTTTGTCATGAATCGTATTGGCGATGTTGGTATGCTCGTGGCAATGTTTTTGGTTTTTCTACATTTCGGTTCCTTACGATATTCAGATGTTAATGCGGCAGTTGTCGCCGTACCAATCGATGGAACGATCATGACAATTATTGCCTTATGTCTCTTCTTGGGTGCAACTGGTAAGTCGGCACAGCTCCCACTTTATACATGGTTGCCCGATGCCATGGCGGGTCCGACACCTGTATCGGCACTCATCCATGCTGCAACTATGGTAACATCGGGTATATTTTTGTTAGCACGTTGTGCACCAATTTTTGCGCTATCACCCACAGCTATGAATATTGTTGCCTATATCGGTGTGGCAACTGCTCTTTTTGCTGCAACAATGGGTTTGGTGCAGAACGATATAAAAAAAGTCTTGGCGTACTCTACTGTAAGTCAATTGGGTTTCATGTTTGCTGCTCTCGGTGTTGGTGCAACAACTGCCGCAATTTTTCATGTTACGACCCATGCTTTTTTTAAGGCATGCTTATTCTTGGGAGCCGGTTCTGTTATTCATGGTATGCACGAAGAGCAGGATATCCAAAAAATGGGCGGGTTACGCAAGTATATGCCTGTAACGTATTCAACATTCTTAATTTCATCAATTGCAATCGCGGGAATTTTTCCTTTTAGCGGTTTTTTCTCGAAAGATGAAATTTTGTGGAATGTTTATGATAAGGGTTCGCCAATTCTTTGGGGTGGATTAGTTCTAGCTGCATTTTGTACAGCGTTCTACATGTTTCGTTTGCTGAATCTTACCTTCGGTGGTAAAGAGCGGTTCGATGTGTATCACACGAAGCCCCATGAGTCACCTGTAACAATGACCTTTCCTTTAGTCGTACTGTCATTCCTCGCAATGGTTGGGGGCTTACTCGGTATCCCACATGCTTTGGGACACATTATTCATATTCCGAATGTTCTTGAAGAATTTTTACTTCCTGTGTTGTCGCCGGCAAATCAAATTCTACATCGAGTACAACCGACAGAAATACACTCGATAGAGTATATTCTGATGCTAGTTTCATTGGGAATAGGACTATTGGGTATTGCAATTGCGTCATCATGGTATCGTATTGAGTCTGATTCACCGAAAATATTATCAGAGAAATTTTCGGGTGTTTATCGATTACTTTGGAACAAATACTTTGTTGATGAACTGTATGGTGGTCTGATTGTACGCCCTCTACAAAAATTATCTTCGACAATTTTTTATCATTCTGTTGATACAATTGGTATTGATGGTTTGGTTAATAGCACTGGTACATTAACTGAGATTCTGAGCAGCTTCTTCCGGCGTTTACAAACCGGGATTGTGCAGCGATACGCCTTGTTTATGATGGTTGGTATTGCCCTTACGTTATTGTGGCTTTTGTTCGCATAATCTGCGGAATAATCGTTGAAGGTAGTTAGTTCTACGTATGTCTTACTCTTCATTCGTGTAGTATTTTTTTCATATTCAACCGACCTCAATGCACTTGATTTTACTACTGACACTCCTGACACCATTGTTGTGTGCTACTATCCTTGGATTCATTGATCGCAAAGAAGCTTCTGTTTTGAAGTATACTGCATTGATAGGATCATGTTTTAGTTTGGTGTTGGCATTCATTGCATATGCCTCCTTTGACTCAAGTAGTCATGTGATTCAATTTGCTTTGAATCTGGCATGGATGAAGCAGTATGATATTGGCTTTCGTATAGGTGCAGACGGATTAGGCATTGTGATGTTGATGATTTCTGCCGGTATGATGCCTATTATTTTGCTATCCGCATTCCGCACTATCCTTAACCGCGAAAAGGAATTTTACATTCTTATGATGGTATTGCAGTTTGGTATGTTCGGAATCGTTTTGTCGCTTGATCTCGTGTTATTTTATGTGTTCTTTGAGTTAATCTTGATACCTCTATATTTCTTAATTGGAATGTGGGGAGGCGTGGGGCGCATTCGTGCAGCGACGAAATTTTTTATTTATACGATGGTTGGCTCGCTGGCTATGTTGATTGGTATTATATGGCTTGGAATGATTGCAAAAGAAACATTGGGCACATTCTCCGCCGACCTATTGAAGCTCCGTGTTATTGCTCCTTCGCTTAGTATTCAGTTACAGTCGTGGCTTTTTGTCGCATTCGGGTTAGCATTTGCCATTAAAGTACCCTTAGTTCCATTCCATACATGGTTACCGGAAACATATACTGAAGCACCACTGCCGGTTACACTGACACTTGCCGGTATGGTTTTCAAACTTGGGCTGTTCGGTTTTATTCGTTATGGCATTGATCTTTTCCCAAGTGCCTCTGCATATTTTGCTCCACTGGTCGCAACACTTGCCGTGATCGGCATCATTTACGGCGCATTATTGGCATTAGCGCAAACTGATATGAAGAAATTAGTTGCGTATTCCGTGATTAGTCACAAAGGTTTTATTGTGTTGGGATTATTCTCTTTGACTGCAGAAGGTTTACAAGGGGGTATGGTTCAAATTGTGAATAATGGGATTGCTACCGTTGCGTTATTCTTGTGCGTTGGAATACTATATGATCGGCGCAAAACATATGAGATTGCAGAGTTTGGTGGCGCGGCTACTTTGATGCCAATACTAGCTGTGATCATGGGTATTGCTTCTTTTGCTTCTGCTGCACTACCCGGACTAAATGGATTTGTTGGGGAGTTTTTATCTCTAACGGGAGCATTTCGTTCAGGATTTTTGAATTCATGGAGTTATGCTATTCTTGGTGCAACTGGGGCGGTCCTATCAGCCGCTTATTCGTTGAAATTGTATAATGGTGTCATGTTCGGTGCACGGGAAAATTCCCGAAATGATATGTTGTCAGATCTACGACCCTTTGAGTTGGTACAGCTTATTCCTCTGATGATATTAATTCTTTTGTTAGGTTTCTTCCCGCATTATGTTATGAGCAAGACGGATGCCTTCTCGCGTGCGCTTGCCGGTTCTCTTGAGATCCGTGCAATTGGTACATCGCAGTACACGAATGATGTTCGGCAGCGTGAGGCGGATTTACGATCGTCGCAAGCGGGGGTGCCGAAACAAGAGTCTGCGCCGATCCACTAGAGGGGCGCGTCTGCAATCAGCAGACACTAAACAATGATATTTTACTGCTAACGATAACCTTGATGAGGAGTTTTCATGTCTGCTTTAGACTTTCTTTATACGCTTCCGTTGTTGCTCATTTCGATTGTTGCGCTATGTGCTATGCTTGTGGATGCTTTTGGTGAAGCAAATAAGCGAATGGTAGCTGTATTTTCAGCAATTGGGTTGGGTTTAGTGATGACTGCAGCAATTGTTCTTTTTCCAGTACGCAAGGTTGTTTTCAATGGTATGATCCAAACTGGTGGCTATGCGTCGTTCTTTGATATTCTTTTTTGTGGTGCGGGTATATTGACAATTTTAACCGGTCGATCATACCTTTCGAAGTATGACATGGAAAAAGGAGAATTTTATACGCTGATCCTTTTTGCTGTTAGTGGCATGATGCTCATGGCACATTCGAATCATTTGTTGATAACATTCATTGGTGTCGAGGTGATGTCAATACCATTCTATGTCATGGCGGCGTTCATCCGAAACCAAAGATTATCGATTGAAGCAGGTATGAAATACTTTTTATTAGGTGCATTTTCTACCGGCTTTCTTCTGTATGGTATTGCATTGGTATTTGGGTCGGCGGGTGGAACATTGCATTACGAACAGATTCGCTCGGCGGTATCTAATCCTGAATTCCCACAATTGATGCTAATTGGGAGTGCGCTTATTCTTGTCGGATTATGTTTCAAAATTGCGGCATTTCCTTTTCATGCATGGGCACCAGATGTCTATCAAGGAGCGCCAACAACTGTAACCGGTTTTATGAGTACAGCAGGAAAAGCTGCAGCATTATCTGCAATGATTCCGCTTGCTATTGTTTTTATGCCAATGAATGGTACGCTCGAATCTGGCAAACTTCGTATGGTGCTTATAGTTGTTGCGGTAGCATCTATGCTGTTTGGAAATATCGTTGCTCTGAGTCAAAAAAATATCAAGCGTATGTTGGCATATTCGTCAATTGCTCATGCAGGGTATATGCTTATCGGGATTATTGTTCCGGTAACGACGAACAGTGGTACGCAAGGTATCCTTTTCTATGTTGCATCGTACTTGTGTATGCAAATGGGTGCCTTTGTCATTCTTTCTTTGCTTGAAAAAGAATATGGAGAACATTTGACATTTGATGATCTGCGGGGACTGAGCAAAACGCATCCTGTTCTAGCAATGCTCATGAGTATATTTATGCTTTCGCTTGCAGGTATTCCACCATTTGCAGGCTTCTTTGGTAAATATTTCATCTTTATGGCTGCAATCGAGTCGGGTATGATATGGCTTGCAGTTGTTGGAATTATTGCTTCCTTGGTATCGGTGGCATTTTACCTTGCGCCTATTATTGCAATGTATTTCCGTCCTGTAGAAGATGGGCGGGAAGCAACTGCTTCCGAACTTGGATTGTCTGGTGTTGCCCTTCTTGTGACAGTTGGTGGTGTCATCCTTCTTGGTTTGGTGCCATCACTCCTGCTCGGTGTGCTCCAACGAATATAGATCATGTAGTACATCTATATCTATACACCCTGCATACAACAGGGTGTTTTTGTTTAAGCTGTAAAGATTCCCAAACGTATTTGCATCATATACCTTTTTCATTTCTTACACTTCATCTGAGTTTTATGAAATCATTTCTTCACTCTATGGCACTAGGTATATGCCTGATGCTTTTTTCTGTCACTGCTGTATATAGCCAACGAGCTATGACGGTAGATGATATGTTTCGTTTTCGGCGTGTGAACGATGTGCAGATTTCTCCCGATGGAACTATGCTCGCTATTGTTATTGGTGATGTCCTGTTCCAAGATAATCGTGTTGTCAGCCATGTGTGGCTGATGCCGGCAAATGGGGGAACTATGCGCCAACTAACGCAAGGACCTCGCTCATGTACCAATCCGCGTTGGTCACCGGACAGTAAAACAATTTCATATCTCAGTACGAAAGCGGGCGAGAGCCAAGTCTTTATCAATAATATTGATGGTACTAATGAACGACAAGTAACCTTCATTGCTACAGGTGCTGACGATCAACTCTTTTCGCCAGATGGAACAAAAATTTCTTTTGTTTCCTCAGTATATCCTGAATTTTCTACGATTGCATATCCCGAAGCGGACCGATTAAATCAAGAAAAGGATGCAGTATTGAACGCAAGTAAAACAAAAGGAAAAGTTTTTACACAACTGTTGTACCGGCATTGGAATACATGGACTGATTTTAAGCGGCGGCACATTTTTGTACAGGCTTTGCCGGTAAATGGTTCGAAGCCACTTCCACGCAATCTTACGCCCGGTGACCGTGATGCTGTGCCGAATTCTTCGACATTCCAAGCAGGTAATGATTATGCATGGTCGCCCGATGGAAGAGAAATTGCCTACACAGCTACCCCAACGCCTACACGCGAGGAAGCATGGAGTACGAATCATGATATTATGGTTGTCAATGTTGAAACAGGAATCAAAGCACAAATCACTGCACATCTTGGTGCAGATGCTACACCAATTTTTTCACCTGATGGCAAGTACATTGCTTACCGTTCGCAAAAACGGGCGGGATTTGAAGGTGATAAATGGGATATTCTTTTGCATGATCGGGCAACAAAAAAAGTCACTAATCTGACAGAAAAATGGGATTACTC
>DHLT01000138.1:13552-16966 GCA_002405405.1 Ignavibacteria bacterium UBA4661
TGCTGATAGTCAATCAATTCTTACATCAGTCGATAACAAAGGGAATCACACCTTGCATAGTATCGGACTTGATCGTACTGTAACTACGCTTACAACGCATGGATCTGTAGGTGCATTTAGCTTAGCACATAATGGTGTTGTCGCTTTGACGCAATCATCGATTAACCGAGCTCCGGAAGTGTTTACCGTAATGAAAGCCGGTGCTCCACTAAATAGGATAACATCAGTTAATCATGAGCTGTATGCAGGATTACGGATGAGCGAACCTGAAAGTATATGGTACAAAGGGGATAAGCAGATGGTGCAGGGATGGTTGATTCGTCCACCAAACTTTGATGCCAATAAAAAATATCCTATGGTAGTCTTGATACACGGAGGACCTCAATCTGCATTTAACAATGCTTGGTCTGTACGTTGGAACTATCAAATGTGGGCTGCGCAGGGGTATGTCATTTTCGCCCCGAATCCAACAGGAAGTACAGGATTCGGACAGAAATTTACTGACGCAATTTCCGGTGATTGGGGCGGTGCGCCGTATCGTGATATTATGAAAGGGGTTGATTTCGTGTTAGCAAAGAATACCTTTATTGATAAAGAGCGTGTGGCAGCAGCAGGGGCATCGTATGGCGGATATATGGTGAATTGGATTGCAACGCAGACAAAACGATTTAAGACATTAATTACTCATTGTGGCGTGTATAATTTTACGTCGATGGCTACAACAACCGAAGAAGTGTGGTTTAATGAATGGGATTTTAAGGGAATGCCATGGGAACGTACCGATTATGAAAAATTCTCTCCGCACCGATATGGAAAAAACATCAGTACACCAATGTTGGTGATTCATAATGAGCTTGATTTCCGTGTACCGCTTAGCGAAGGGATGCAACTATTTACGACGCTACAACGACGGAATATCCCCTCGAAGTTGTTGTATTTCCCGGATGAAGGACACTGGGTCCTTAAGCCGCAGAATAGTGAACTGTGGCACCAAACTGTTTTTCAGTGGCTTGCGGACTATTTGAAAAAGTAGCATCACTGTAGTCTGTAAGTGTATGAAAAGAGGCAAAGGATACATTCCTTTGCCTCTTGTATTTGCTAGGTTTGGAGAAGTTAATTACCAATGGCGAAGCAAATGTGTAAGCAAGCGTACGCCAACACCTGTGCCACCTTTAGGAGAGTATGCTGATTCTGCTTTTGTAATTGATGTGCCGGCAATATCTAGATGCACCCATGGATATTCACCGACAAAGTGTTGTAAAAACATTGCCGCTGTAATTGTACCTGCACCATGAATACCTACATTGCGAATATCTGCAATATCTGATTTGATAAGCTCTTCATACTCTTCGTAGAGTGGCAGCTCGCCAAGTAATTCGTATGTCTCAGCGCTAGCACTATGAAATTTTTGCAGTAATTCTTTACTGTTCGACATGATGCCAGTAGCGATGTGTCCAAGTGCGACGGTAACTGCGCCGGTGAGCGTTGCTGCATCGATAATTGCAACTGGTTTATAGCGTTGCGCATATAAGAGTGCATCGGCGAGGATCAAGCGTCCTTCTGCGTCGGTATTATCAACTTCGACAGTTTTACCATTCGAGAAGGTGATGATATCGCCGGGAACTTGTGCCGTTGCACTCGGCATGTTTTCGGTTGAAGGAATCAAAGCAACAACATTTTTTTTGAGCTTGTTGCTTGCTACCGCTACCATCGTTGCAATCATGGTTGCCGCGCCATGCATATCCATTTTCATTTCTGCCATGCCAGCCGCCGGTTTAATCGAAATACCGCCGGTATCAAAGGTAATTCCTTTACCCACGAGGACAATAGGAGCTTCGTTGGCTTTACCCCCACGATATTCCATGACAATGAAAACAGGAGGGCGTACACTGCCTTGATTGACTGCCAGTAAGCCATTCATTTTTTGGGCTTTAATTTTTGCTTTGTTGAGAACGGTAACTTTTATGCCATGTTCTTTGCCTACTTCTTGAGCGCGTTCTGCTAAGCGTTCGGGATATAAATCATTATTTGGAGTCAGAGCAAGCTTGCGTGCGAGTAAGACAGCATCGCATGTGGCATGAGCATATTCGACTTCCGTCTGAAGTGCTCTTTTTTCTGATGTAAATGTCTGAGGATCTTCGACAACCAAGGAGAGTGATTGAATGGTATTACTTGTTTTGGATTTGTCAGAAAAGTACTCCACAAATTTATACGCACCTAAACGAATACCTTCGGTGATGGCTGCACCTGCTTCTGCAAGTGTTGCGTTCGTTGATTCGTGGGAACCAATTTTATGGTAAGTCGATGTTTTTGCTATTGACAAGCCAAAGTCATTGCGAAGTACAACGCCCACAGACTTAATTTTGAGCGAGGTTGCGGTTTTTGCAATATGTGCGCCGAGCTGGCGAAGTTTTTCGAGTGTCAGTTTTTTTGTGTCACCGCAACCCACGATAAGAAGGCGCGGACAATTCTTGTTGTCGATATATATCTTGAAGGATGTTCCAAATTTTCCTGTAAAATCTTTTGTTGTCGTTAGTGTCGTCATGGCAGGGTATTGTTCTGCGTAATATCTGACGAATCCTTGAAAGCCGTCTTCAGTGCTATCGCAGAAATAGACGAGCATGTCGCCTTTGTAACCTTTTGTATTGGAGAGAATAGATGTTTTCATTGTGCAAGGCAATTAAAAAAGATGGAATGAAATTTATTTATGCGAAGCGCAATTTATGTTGGCAATTATATTGCACAATTCAATTCTTAAGAATTTTCATTGAAAACCTTTCTTTCTATCGTTTATGAAGCTAGAAGCAGAATTGTACGGCAAGATTGAACAGTCTTTCACAGACTCTCTTGCAGTCAAGCAAGCCACCTTGAGTGCATGTCGTGATACTATATACCAAGCAGGAACGGTGTTGGCAGAATGTTCTGCAGGTGGTGGGTTGATTATGTTTTGTGGTAATGGCGGTTCTGCTGCCGATGCACAACATCTTGCCGCAGAGCTTGTCGTACGTTTGCGTAGTGCAGTGAACCGTCCTGCATTGCCTGCGCTATCGCTCAGTTCCGATTCGTCGATCTTGACAGCCGGTGGCAATGATTTTGGCTATGATGAAGTGTTTGCACGCAGTGTGGAAGCCTTTGGTAAAAAGGGGGATTGCCTTGTGGCGATTACCACCAGCGGTAACTCCGGCAATGTGCGCAAAGCTGTGGAGATGGCTCGAACAAAAGGCGTGCATGTGATTGGACTCTTGGGGAATACCGGCGGAAGCATTGCGCCGTTGTGCGATGTGGCGGTCATCGTACCATCGGCAGTAACAGCCCGTGTGCAAGAGTCGCATATTCTCATCGGACACATTTGGTGCGAGATGATTGAGGAGCATTGTTTTCCTGAATATGTTGAAATGGTTTAAGGTTTCTTGG
>DHLT01000065.1:0-234 GCA_002405405.1 Ignavibacteria bacterium UBA4661
CGCTATCACGATATGATGACGAGTGCAGGCAAGCAAAAAGATATTCCCTAGCGCGTGGTAGAGCGAGTAAGATAGTGCTTTATCTTCACTGATGACCCTCAGCGTATTACGTAGACAAGGGTCGCTTCATCTTAACGTGAATACCACGAATGGATACGCATGATGTTGGAGTATCATGGCGAGAAGAATGTATTCTCATGGTAATGTGCAGGATTGTGAACGATGTAGTGGCTG
>DHLT01000065.1:342-6522 GCA_002405405.1 Ignavibacteria bacterium UBA4661
GGATTGTGAACGATGTAGTGGCTGATGGCATAAAATGCCTCTGCGTTGCGAATGAGATGATCATGAAACCGTGTTTGTCAGTCGAAGTCAAAACCCAACCGATGAGTATGGCGAGAAACAGCGGATTTGTAGGAACAAACGATGGTAGAAATCAAATGAGATTTCGGTGAAATTCGGGATAAAAATTCATGACGATTTTCCGTTGGTTGGTGTTGTTGAAGAGACGTTGCACTCATGCTGAGAGCAGTCGAAGCGTGCAACGTCTCTACGTCATGGGCATTGGTATCATATAGATTTTGGGGTATGATGATGATGAACCTGCCCTATCTCTACGGCTCAACAATTCCTTCGCGCTCAAAGGTGGTTTTGTCGCGGGGATACACGCCGGCTTGTGCTGACACATTGAGCAGAATACCCAATGCTGATGCCGTAAAGAGAATAGCTGTTCCGCCATAGCTGATAAAAGGCAGTGGCAAGCCCGTGGTAGGGAGCAAACCTGTATTGATGCCCATATGCAAAAAGGCATACAAACCAATGATAATCGTTACTCCTGCGGCAAGATAGCGACCAAAATCATCGGGTGCGCGTCGTGCGGTAACAAAGCCACGCCAAATAATCATCATAAAGGCAAGGATAATCAAGCCCGCACCGACAAAGCCATATTCCTCACCGATAATTGAGAAAATAAAATCACCATACGACTCCGGTAAAAACCAATTACGCTGAATGCTATTGCCCGGACCAACCCCAAATAATCCACCATTGGCAAAGGCGAGAATACCTTGGTGGAGTTGATAATTGGCTTCGCTGATCGATGTTGCGCCATCGGTTGATTGTGCTACCCCAAGGAATTGATCTTTGAATGCCAAGAGTCGTTTCATACGATACGGTGCAGAAATAGCATATGCCGCACCGGCGACTATGCCCAACGGAATGACGACAGCAATATGGCGGAATTTGACATTCCCTAAAATCAACACAAACGAGGCAATAGTAAAAATAACTGCGGCAGTCGAAAAGTTAGGTTGCAGAGCAATCAAACCGCATACCATGCAAATCCATAGGAAAATAGGTGCAAAACCCGTTTTGAAGTCGTGTAGATAATCTTTCTTGAGTGCGAGGAGCGTTGCGATGTGAAAAATAAGTGCGTACTTGGCAAGCTCGGACGGCTGAAAGTTGAGAATGCCGATATTTACCCAGCGTGTCGCCCCTTTAATGCGCGTACCGGCGATGAAGACAAAGACCAAAAAACCGATGGCGATCAGCAAAATATATTTCGAGAATTTTTGAACGATATGATAATCAAGTCGCGCAAAAAAAATAATCAGGATAATGCTCGCAATGACGCGAATACCATGATTCCAAAAGAGTTTTTCGCTCGAACCAAACTTGACACTGGCAAAGTATGCACTTGCCGAATAGACAAAGGCAACACTAAACAGCATTAAGCCGATTGCCGGAAGCAGGAGCCACCAATCAACATGGGCATTGCTTTTTTTGAAAACAATGCTCAGTCGAGCCGCAACGAAATCACGTAGAGTCGTGAGTAAATGTTTCATAGTGCGAAATGCAATCAAGACGAAATGCAATCAAGACGAAATGCAATCAAGACGAAATGCGATCAAGAGGAAATATCAGCAAAAGCAAAAGGCAGTCTGTGATTTTTGTCAGATCATGCTCTTCATCTCGAAGTAGTCGCGAACGGCATCTTCAAAAACACTTTGACGATGGGCAGGGTTGATAAAATCACCGGCAACTGGTGTCGAAGGGGAAAAAAGAATCATCGCATTCGAGGCACCACGTTCCGCATCGGTGGTAATGAGGTATTCAGCTGCTGTACTGACGGCTTGTTCTAATGTTTCCACGCATAGGCATCGTACCATAGTGCTAAAATGCTGAAAATAGCGTTCGGCAACTTTGCCATATGCTATGATGCACTCTACTGATGTACGAACATGTTCATGGAGAATCGGAAAATCAACCTGACTGTCCGTACGAAACTCCTCGCCACCGACAAGAAGAATCGTGGGGCTTGTTGCATATTCTGCTAATGCAAACCATGTTGCATTGATGCTTGAACTTTTGGCATCATTCACAATATGAAGCGTACCGCATAAAGGGTGGGCAAGAGAAGAGAAAATAAATCGTTCCGCCAACGAACCCGTAAAGCAATCGCGGAGATTCTCATCGCGGAGTTGCCATACTTTTTCGGATAAACGAGATGATAAAGAGTGTGATACATTGTGGGCACAATGTTCAGGTGTGTCGGAAGCAAGAATAGAGCTATGCTCTGCCTGCTCCGATGAATCGGATAGGAAAAGGGACATACAACCTCTTTATAAAAAAACTGCATGATGTTTTTGCATAAACCCGAACTGCCTTCGGGTTGAGTTGTGGAACTGCCAAGACACAATACTCAGAGCAAAAATGAAATCTCTCGAAAATACTATCAGCAAAAAGCATTATCAAGAAATAGTTTTCAACATCTTGAAAAATAAGATGTTATCTCATGTGTTTGAAAGTAAAAAAATGGTCAAAATGGTAGGGAGATAGTGAGTGAAAAGTTTAAGAAAAGAGAAAACCGATAATCAGTCACTGTGCGTATGGGGCGAAGTAATCCCACATGGTGGTGAGAGAGTACCTTGATCTGTTGTGTGGCGTTCCTAGTGACGATAGCACAATAGACGCAATATACAGGGGCGAACTCATGTGTTGATGCAATGTTTTATCGCTTTCTGTGAAGAGTAGAAACAAGTACAACTGTCAATCTGTTAACGAAAAAATCTTTGTATTGTCAATTAACTGTCATGTAACGATGGTACGAAAGGTCAAATTGACACGAGGTTGTGTTATGGTTGTTGTCGGTGGTAATCGATGAAGCCAGTGAGTTTGTGTTGTTCCTGCCATGAGTAGAATGCTCCCATGCTCAAGAATGAGTGATACACGTTCGCCGGAAATTTTATGTTTGAAAAAAAACTTACGCTCTGCACCAAAACTTACCGAGCCGATAGCACCATCTTTTTGCAGGTCTTTTTCGTTATCGCTGTGCCAGCCCATACCCTCCGCGCCATTATGATACAAATTCAGTAAACAAGAATTGTATGTAGCATTGGTCGTGCGTTCGACAATGTGTTTGAGTGTGAGTAATTCCTTTGTCCACGTGAGAGCGTATTTGTTGATATTGGAGTAGGTATATTCAAAGGGTTGATCGCCATACCATGCAACTTTACGTTTGGTGGTCAGCACTTTACCAAAAATGCGTGCCTGATCATTCTGCCATGCAATATTCTGAAGTAATGACCGTAGAAAAGTATTCGATTCTTCTTCCGAAAAAACTTTTCCAAAATAAAGTACGGTCCCATCGTAGGGCAGGATATTATGCGGATTGGCAATGTCAGCCGGAAAGAGCATCATATAATCATACAACTGTCGAGCGTGAACGCAATGCCGATTCGACTTGTGCAACATCATCGGGTGTATCGATAGCATATAACACACTGTCGGTAGGTACGCAATGGTAATATGCACCGGCTTCAAGCAGTCGGAGTTGCTCTAATTGCTCTGTTTGTTCCAACACGGAGGGAGCAAGTCGAACAAACTGCTCCAAGGCAGAGCGGCGATATGCATAGATACCGATATGTTTCATGTAGGGATAGTGCGCCAGCATGTCCGCAGTTGTCAAACCTGTCGAAGTCATAGCACCTCGAACATAAGGAATCGGCGAACGAGAAAAATATAATGCGCGCCTTGTTTGTGTCATTGCGACGGTAACGACAGCAGGATTGGTTAAATCATTGGCATTGATAATTCGTGTAATCGGTGTTGCGACATCGGCTTGAGGAGTACTTTGTAATGCTTCTACCAAGGGGTCGAGAACATCGGCTGATATGAGCGGTTCGTCACCTTGAATATTCACAATAGTTGAAAAGTGTGTTGCTGAGTCGGCTTCGTATTGTGTAAGTGCGGCTACAATGCGGTCGGTGCCCGAAGGAAGATCGGAATGTGTCATGACCACCGGAATGCCATGATGGCGACACTCCTCGGCAATGGCAGAATGATCGGTTGCGACAACAACAACATCAATGAGTTTCGATGTAATTGCTCCTTCATACACATGGCGAATCATACTTTTGCCGAGCAAATTCACTAAAGGTTTTGCAGGAAAACGAGTAGAAGCGTACCGAGCAGGAATAATACCTATCGTAGATTGCGTCATGATAGACTTAGTCAAGAAGCGATGAGCAAGAATGAAGAGAAAAACTATTCGATAACTTTCGGCACTTTGAAAAACACTTCATTGTGTTTGGGGGCATTAGCGAGTGCTTCTTTTGTGGAGAGCGATGGCTCAACAACATCATCGCGGAAGACATTCCCATATTCCATAACGGTTTTTAGTGGTTCTACACCCTCGGTATCGACAGCAGCAAGAGCATCAAAATACTCGACGATATTACCGAATGATGATGAAAAAGCGTTAAGCTCTTCTTCGGTGAATTTGAGGCGCGAAAGCACGGCAATGTTTTCGATTTCTTCTCGTGTAACCATACTGCGTTGTCTTAGAGAAATGAATGTAGAAATGTGAATAAGTGATTGCAATTTACAACTCATTATCCATATTCATCGTCTCCATCCATATTCATCGTCTCCATTCAGAGCATGGGTTTATGCTACACATTCAGCGGATCGGTAGGTGAAGCAGAATACGACGATGGGGCTGATGGTGAGGATTGTACAGACGACGACACAGGGCTAGCGGCTGTGGTTGAATTTGTCTGCGGGGCATGTGTTTGTGGAGTCTGTGCTTGTACCGATGCTTTGTCAATAGACTGTCGTAAATGCTTATCCTCGATTGATTGTTCTAAGTGCATTGTATAGCTGCGTAAATCTGCAAGATTTTGTCGTAGTTCACGAAGTTCTTCGATGACTTCGGGTGATGATGAAGATCGTGTATTTTCTGTTGCCGCGATTTTCTTTGAAAGAAAAGCCGTTGCCACTGCCGCACCGGCAACAGCAAAAACAGGAAGCATAAGTGCTTTAGTGCCGCCCATTGCCACGAGTGGTATAGAAATACCTGCGATACCAACAACCATACCCCAAATTTCTTGAATTAATTTGAGTGTTGGGTTTTTACGACCTTGCTCTAACTCAATCGTTTTCTCAAGTAGTTTTAAATCTTTTTTACTGCGTACAAACTCTTGATTTTGCTTTATCATGTCATGCAATGTACTCATGTGTATCTCCTTTATTGAGCATCCTGCGGAGGCAGTTGCTGTTGTTGTTGGGCTTGTTTTTCGGCTTTATCAATCGCTAAGCGGAGTTGCTTGTCGTCGATGGATTGTTCCAAATGCATGACATAACCACGCAGATCGCTAATGCTTTGTTGTATTGCTTGGAGCTGTTGATACGACTGTGTATCGGGCATTGACGGCAGGGTCATGGTTGGTGCACCACTATTACGTGTACGCCAAATAACAAGAGAAGAAATTGTTGCGCCTACAACCCCAATAATGGGGAGCATCACCATACCCGGTTCATTCGAAACACCAATGAGTGGTATGGATATACCGGCTAATCCGACAACACAACCCCAAATGGTTTTAATCAAACTGATCGGACTTTTGCTTCGTTCTTCGTGAAGACGTAAGTATTCCAAGACATTGTTATTCATGACGACAAGGGATCAAAAGAGTTAAGAAAATCATAACGCACATGCAGAAGCATACGAGCAATTGTTAAAAAGGTTGCTGTGAGTACTTACTGCACATTCATTCTGCAGGCACTTCGCTTAGCGGTGTTGATGGATGTTCCTGCTCCGAGTCTGCTTGCTTTTTCCGTTTTTGTTCGATGATCTTGTCGCGTCGCTCATAAGCATCAATAATTTCTGCAACCAATTTATGGCGTACAACATCGGCTTTGCTGAAGCTCGCAAACGCGATGCCTTGGATATTCTGCAAGGTGTCGCGTGCATCAATCAAACCTGACCGTGTTTTTGTAGGAAGGTCAATTTGAGTAACATCACCGGTAACGATAGCTTTCGAGTTGCGTCCTAAACGTGTGAGAAACATTTTCATTTGTGTCGGAGTTGTGTTCTGTGCTTCGTCCAAAATGATGAAAGAATTATTCAAGGTTCTGCCACGCATATATGCAAGCGGAATGATCTCAACAACTTTTTTATCCTTC
>DHLT01000065.1:6647-7508 GCA_002405405.1 Ignavibacteria bacterium UBA4661
GATCTCAACAACTTTTTTATCCACCATACTCTTGAGTTTTTCAGCACCTGCCATTTCCACCAAAGCATCTAGTAATGGACGTAAATACGGATCAACTTTTTCCATAAAATCCCCCGGCAAAAAACCAAGTGATTCCCCTGCTTCGACAACCGGTCGTGTAAGAACAATACGACTGACTGCTCGGCGTTTGAGCGCCGAAAGTGCTAAGGCAATTGCCATATAGGTTTTGCCTGTACCTGCCGGACCGATAGCAAAAACAATATCGTTCTTTTGCACTTTGTCGGCATATTCTTGTTGTGCTGTATTACGTGCTTTGATGGTTTCGTTAGTTGCGGGATAAATCACTGCAGGCATGGCACTGCCTTCTTTGGTTGATGTTGATCGCTCGCCGATACCACCGCCTACCAGATCAATTACTGTCATAACATCATTAGTCGAAAGAGAATTCGTACGCCGAATAATGTACTGTAATTCGAGGAGGATTTTTTCGATAGTGCGTACATCATTACTGTTGCCTCGTATAATCAAAGAGTCGCCCCGCAGTGCAAGCGTTGCATCAAAACGATTTTCGAGCAAAAGCAAATTGCTGTCATTATATCCAAAGAGCGTGAGCGTATCAATGTTTTCAAGGCGTATTTTTTTTCCGACAAAGTCCATAAGCAGTGTTGCGAGAAATGGTGAAAAAGCCGAAGAATAAGAAGATAAGAGATTAGTATTGCAAAAGAATGAACGAAGATTCCGCTAAAAGCAAACGTCCTGCAACCAAAAAATAGCAGGACGTTTGCACAAAGTTTATGACGCAAAAAGAATGTTAGTTAGCACCGCTTTTTGCTTTGGAGTCAGAAGGTTTTGTGACTTCTT
>DHLT01000147.1:0-3694 GCA_002405405.1 Ignavibacteria bacterium UBA4661
TCACCCAAACCGTCCGAGTTTTGGTTATCTGTTGCATCAGGTGACCAAAGCATGGGCTTCTGACCGTGATAAAATAGAGGAGTCTTGCGAGAATATTCTTCGCCATTTACTTCAAGAAGCCCTAATAGACTCGTCGGGAGAACTGCCAGCTGATATTCTTGAAAAATCAGTGCAGGGGTTTCTACAGCGTTTTGACCAAGAATACGGTGGATTTGGCGGACGTCCAAAATTCCCATCACCACATAATTTACTTTTCCTGCTTCGTCGATATCACAAAACCCAAGAGACAAAGCTTCTTGGTATGGTTGAAAAGACATTGACTGCAATGCGTATGGGAGGAATCTTTGACCATATCGGCTATGGATTCCACCGATATAGTACAGACCGTGAATGGCTTTTGCCTCATTTTGAAAAAATGCTGTATGACCAAGCCATGTTAATGATGGCATACACGGAATGTTTCCAGTTAACGAAAAATCCTTTTTATGCACAATGCGCTGAAGAAATCGGAACATATGTTCTTCGAGATTTACAATCGCCTGATGGAGGGTTCTATTGTGCTGAAGACGCTGATAGTTTGGGCGATGATGGTAAAAAAGAGGAAGGAACATTTTATGTGTGGAGTTGGCAGGAAATTCATAGCGTGCTTGGTGAGGAAGATGCTCAACTTTTTTGTACATGCTATAATATAGAGCAAAAGGGTAATTTTCTTGATGAAGCAACACAAGTATATACCGGAGGAAATATACCATATCGGACAATAGATCTCGATTTGCTTGCTCAAAAATTACAGATCTATGCAGAAGAGCTATCGGCACGATTAACATTTTGTCGGATGCGTCTTTTTGCTGAGCGTGGGCTTCGCCACCGACCACTACGTGATGAAAAAATTCTTGCTGATTGGAATGGATTAATGATTTCCGCTTTGGCGCAATGTGGTGCAGTACTTGAGAATTCTTTATTTCTCACTGCAGCAGAACGTGCATGGTCGTGGATTATTCGGGCTATGGTCGATGATAATGATATTCTCTACCATCGTTTTTGTGATGGTGAGTGTGCAATACCAGCTTTCTTGGATGATTATGCTATGCTGGCACATGCAGGCTTGGAACTATATTTTGCAACCTATAATCCGCTCTATCTTGAGCAAGCAGTGTCATTCAGTGATCGTATCCTTCAAGATTTTGCTCATGACCAAGGTGGCTTCCGTATGACTTCAAGGCATCATGAAGCACTCATTGTTGAAACCCGTGATGCGTATGATGGAGCAATGCCTTCCGGTAATTCTATGGCGGCGTACACTTTGGCGCGCTTGGCTGTTTTACTCAACCGACAAGAGTATCGACGTGCATCGCAAAGTGTGCTTCAAGCATTTCGAGAAACAATTATTAGATATCCTCAGGGATATTCCATGATGCTGAATGCATATCAAATTCTGCATGAACCTATGCACGAGGTTGTCATTGCTGGGAATTCTTTCTCGACAGATGTTGTTCGTATGTTGAATACTGTGCGCTCAACATATTTACCCAATGCTATTTTTTTGATGAATATAGGAGGTTCATTACCGCCTTTGTTGGCGCATTACGCCATGCAGACTGCATTATCAGGTAAAGCTACATGCTATATTTGCAAAGATTATCATTGTCAATTACCAATAATGGATGAAACAGTCCTACTACAGACACTCGTATCATTGAATGAAACTTTTTAAATGTAATCTCTTAACTCATTTTCTTTAAAGTTGATATGCTTAATACTCTTATCGCAAAATCATTGCCGATTGTTCCCAAGCCCATTGTTAAAGCAGTTGCTAGCCGATATATTGCTGGTGAGGATATTCCTGCGGCTGTCGCATCTGTGCGCTCACTTAATGCAATTCGTGCTAAGGCAACGATCGATGTTTTGGGGGAATTTGTTTCATCGCGTACACAAGCGCAAGAAGAAACAGCGATGTCGCACCGCGTTGTAGAGGCGATTCATGAACATAAGCTTGACTCAGGATTATCTGTAAAATTGACCTCACTCGGACTTGATATTGAGGATGAATTTTGCTACAACAATGTCTTTGGTATTATTAAACGTGCCAAGGAAATCGGACGATTTGTACGGCTTGATATGGAGAACTCGCCATATACAACAAAGACGATTGATATCTATAAGCGATTGCGTGCCGATGGTTTAGATAATACGGGTGTTGTCATTCAATCGTACATGCGTCGAAGTGAAGATGATGTACGTGATCTTGTCAAAATGAATGCTTCGTTTCGCTTGTGTAAGGGGATTTATAAAGAACATGAATCGATTGCATTTCAGGGTTACGAAGAAGTACGTAATAATTACAAAAAACTATTGCCTATTATGATGGAGGCAGGGTGTTATGTCGGTATTGCCACGCACGATGATGAGCTTATTGACTTTGCTCGTCATTACATCGCAAAACATAGCATCGCCACGAATAAATATGAATTTCAAATGCTTTTAGGTGTACGCGAAAGCAAGCGTGATGAACTTATTCGTGAAGGTCACGCAATGCGTATTTATGTTCCTTTCGGACACGATTGGTATGGCTACTCGGTGCGTCGGCTTAAAGAAAATCCCGATATGGCAGGGCATGTGGTCAAAGCAATGTTTGGTATCGGTCAGTAAGTTTTTGCATTCCACAAGCTGACAAGGACATGTCGATGTCCTTTTCTTTAAACCACTTGAAGCGATTTCGCATGACTAAAAAACAGCAACGCGCACTTGTTGTGATTATTTCGGTAATCTGTACGGTTGCCGCAATCATTATCCGCCGATGTTCGCCCTCCGAAACAGTGCCTCAGTATGTGGGCAATGTTGTTCGTGTGGGCACATTCAATATTGAGTGGTTTGGCGATGGGAATAATGATCGGAATCCTCGCTCTAATGACGATGTCAAGCGTGTAGCTGATGTCATTAAAGATTCTCTAGTAGATGTCCTGGGTGTGCAAGAATTGGAGAATGATGCAGCCATGCAAAGGCTCTTGCAATTTTTGCCTGAATACACGGGTTTTATTCTCAAGAGTGGTTCACAGAATGTTGGTGTTCTTCATAGACAAAGTATTGCAGTACAGTCCTTGGGAGAATACTCTGCGGTAGCGATTACCAAAGGACGCAATCGTCCGGGCTTACTCTTGCAATGCAAAGCTGGAAATTTTGATTGGCTCATGATGGTCGTACATTTTAAGTCAACCTCGCGCTATGATGACACTGAAGAAAAACGTGAAAATGCTATCGAGACACGACAAAAACAGTCTGCTGCTGTGCGACAGTGGGTTGATAGTGTGATTGCGCTTGGTAAAGAAAAAGACCTTATTATTGTAGGTGATTTCAACGATGCACCCGCCAACAAAGAGACGGCATTAGTACCATTGCTACAATCCTCGCAATTGTCCTTCCTTACTGCCAATTTGACCTCTTGTAAGAATGCAAAATGGAATGTTATTGACCATATTGTCGTGAGTACTTCGGCAAAAAACAGGTCACGCCCCGATGGTATGATAGTATTAAATCAGCATCAACGCTACGGTAAAGAAGTCTCCGGTAAAATTTCTGATCATTGTCCGATTCTTGTTCCTTTTGATGTAACTGCCCCCGATAACGATTAAAGACAAACTATGACTTTGAAAAAAACATTGCTGGTAGGCGGCAGTATTGCCTTTTGTATTGCTTT
>DHLT01000147.1:3792-5562 GCA_002405405.1 Ignavibacteria bacterium UBA4661
ACAGCAGTATTGCCTTCTGTATTGCTTTATGGATGAGTGTTGCAGTTCAAATAGGCGTTAGTCAGCAGTCGAAATTTACTGTTGAAGATATTCGCAGAGTCGAAGAACTTTTTGGTTTACGGTTTACACCTGCACAACGAGATTCTTTGCTTCAAAACATGGACGATCAGCTCAAGCAGTATGCTGAGATGCGTGATTTCCCTTTGAGTAACGACATTGCTCCAATTTTATCATTTCACGTAACTCCGCGCGAAGTATCGCCATCGGCAAATGTCGTCAACACGATGAGTGGTATTCAACCATCGCAGAAAACCTTGCCGACAAGCGACGAAGATATTGCTTTTTCTTCGGTTGTTGATTTGGCACATTTTATCAAAACAAAACAAATTACCGCTACACGATTAACACAAATCTATCTCAAACGTTTAAAGGACTTATCGCCCACACTCCAATGTGCCGTTACAATTACGGAGGACATGGCATTGCAACAAGCAAAGCAAGCCGATGAGGAGATACAACAAGGAAAATATCGTGGTTTGCTTCATGGAATTCCATTTGGGATTAAAGATTTATTTGCTGTCAAAGGAACAAAAACAACATGGGGCACAGCACCTTACAAAGATCAATCATTCGACTACGATGCTACAGTATATGAGCGTTTGCGTAAAGCGGGTGCAATTCTTGTCGCCAAATTGACTTTGGGAGAATTGGCGATGGGTGATGTATGGTTCGGTGGGATGACGAAAAATCCTTGGAATCTTAAACAAGGTTCGAGTGGCTCTTCTGCTGGTTCTGCCTCAGCAACATCAGGTGGCTTAGTTGCTTTTTCTATTGGTACGGAAACATTAGGTTCGATTGTATCACCAGCCACACGGTGTGGTGTCAGTGGATTACGTCCAACTTTTGGGCGAGTGAGTCGGCATGGCGGTATGGCGCTGTCATGGTCGATGGATAAAGTCGGTCCGATTTGTCGGAGTATTGAGGATTGTGCTGTTGTGTTTCGGGAGATCCATGGCTTTGATAGTCATGACGAAACAACCAGTAACCAGCCATTTGAATTTTCTTTAGCTAATATCCAAAAGAAAAAATTCAGGGTTGCTTATCTGAATAAAGAATTTGCTCTAGCGGGGGGAAGCCATAGCAATGATTCCATGTATTTGTTGCGGTTACAGGAATTGGCTCGTCAGAATAAAATTGAATTAGTGCCGGTTGAGTTGCCGAAATTTCCGCGTAGTGCTGTGTGGCTGACGATTTCGGCAGAATCGTCAGCAGCATTTGATGAATTGATTCGTTCGAATGCTGATAGTGCAATGGCGCGTCAAACTAAAGATTCGTGGCCCCTCATGATGCGTGCTGCACGATTCATTCCTGCCGTAGAATATGTGCAAGCCAATCGTCATCGGCGCAACATTACTAATACTATGGAAAAACTTATGAAAGAGTATGATGTCCTTGTTGCACCAAGTTTTGTAGGGAATACACTGACATTAACAAATTTTACCGGGCATCCATGTGCTGTTGTGCCGCATGGTTTTCGTAATGGCAGCCCACAAAGTATTTCGTTTATTGGTAAGCATTTCGGTGAAGATCGTTTACTCGAATTTGCTGTCATGATGCAACAAGCAGATCCCGAGCAGGTTCATCGTAAGCGTCCGCCCATGAAGCAATAATTCATTTATGCAATACAATACAATGTTGTTTATGAAGTAGTACTCTTTTCGTGCATTTTTTACATTTCTTTTTTGTTCAGCCTTGACACTCATCATTGAC
>DHLT01000147.1:5656-9783 GCA_002405405.1 Ignavibacteria bacterium UBA4661
TGTTCAGCCATGACACTCATCATTGACGGCAAGCAAATAGCTTCCGATATTAAGCAAGAACTTGCAGAGAAAGCACGTATTCTACTTGCCGAACGTGGTATTCGACCGGGATTGGGATTACTTCTCATTGGTGATAATCCAGCTTCGCAAGTATATGTTCGATCCAAAGCAAAGGCGTGCGAAGAGTTAGGATATCATTCTGTTACAATCACAAAATCATCAGAAATTACTGAAAAGGAAGTACTCGATATTGTCCAAGGGGTTAATCATGATCCTGCGATTCATGGTATTCTTGTACAGTTGCCTTTGCCTAAGCACATCAGTGAACAAAAAGTTTTGCTTGCTATTGATCCACGTAAAGATGTCGATGGGTTTCATCCGATGAATACCGGTCGTTTGGTGGCAGGTTTGCCATGCTTTGCACCTTGTACACCTGCCGGTATCATGGAAATGATTCTCCGCTCAAAGATTGAAACTAAAGGCAAACATGCTTTCGTGGGTGGGCGTAGTACTATCGTTGGAAAGCCGATTGCTAATATGCTCTATCAGAAAGCAGAGGGAGCAAATGCGATTGTGACAATTGCGCATACTGCTGCACATGATCTCGCGTTTTTTACGAGGCAGGCAGATATTTTGGTTGCAGCAGTCGGAGTACCACAAGTGATTACCGGTGATATGGTAAAAGATGGTGTCGTAGTGATTGATGTGGGTATTAATCGTATTGCTGATGCCTCTGCCAAGTCAGGCTCGCGCTTGGTGGGTGATGTTGATTATGCATCAGTCTTCCTGAAAGCACGAGCCATTACACCAGTCCCCGGCGGCGTTGGACCAATGACGATTGCTATGCTCATGCACAACACTTACCGTTCAGCATCGGGAGAAATATCATGGTAAGCGGTAGAAAGAAATTTGCTGTCAAACGTAGTAAGACAGGCAACGAAGCAGGATTACCAAGAATACAGAAAAGCATAAAGCCATCCGAATCTTCAGAGTTTCATGAAGAGCGCAAACTTGTGCAGAGTTGTGACCAAGCAGTTCTTCCGTTCAAATTCAAACCTCTGGATATTTTATTTGAAGATGATGATCTTGTGATCGTTAATAAACAGCCGGGTATGTTGGTAATTCCTGATCGCTACAATAGCACTTTGGCTAATCTTAAGGCTATTCTAGCGGCAAGATATGGTGAGATTTTCGTGGTACATCGTCTTGACAAAGGTACAAGCGGGATTGTCATGTTCGCAAAAAATGCTGATGCTCATGCAATTATGAATCAGCGCTTTGAAGATCGCTCGGTACAAAAAATTTATCATGCCGTAGTAGGCGGTCGAGTAGAGCAAGACACATTAGATATCGATATCCCGCTTATGCCAAGTACTAAGAAAAAGGGGTTGATGCAACCCTCTGCACGAGGTAAAGAATCATTGACAAAAGTTACTGTGCTTGAGAGATTCCGAATAGCATCGCTCATTGAATGTGAGCTTATTACCGGGAGGCAACACCAGATCCGTGTGCACTGTTCGGCAATAGGGCATCCACTGTTGGTTGATGAGGATTATGGTGAAAATGCTACTTTCAAAGTATCAATGGTAAAACGTAAATATAATGTTGGTAAGCATCAAGAAGAAAAGCCCCTGATAGAGCGTTTAACGCTTCACGCGCATAAACTAAAATTTTTGCATCCGCGTACCGCTCAAGAAATTGACATTATTGCCGATTATCCTAAAGATTTTCGTGCTCTACTCCAAATTTTGGAAAAGTATGCACCATTCAAAACCCTAAGCTGGGATACTATTGTACCCCTTCATTCGCGGTAATGCACTCCGTACGGTGCATGCAACGAAAAAATGTCATAGGATGTAAAGGACTACCCTCAAACCTTGCGCGTGTCGATTCTTTTGCGAGAATTAGCATGTGCATGTAAGTATTGTGGTGAACTCCATTTGCAAGCATTGTGATTCAAACACTCCCTTATAGTAACTTTTCATCATCTGCCGCAACGGTAGGTGGCATTCCTCGCGAACAGCAAGCAGAATTAGCCCTAGCCGGTAGTCAACAGCAGCTGTCAACTCTTCGTAGTAATCAATCGCTTGAATGGAATCAATCGTTTGGTGGCACTAAAAATAACCAAACACGCAAAACACCTAATGCAGATGAGCGAAGATTTAATTCGGCAGAGCGACTCAATCTTGATGCACTGATTACACAGATTGCAGATGAAAAAGAATTGAATCAATCACAACGCCTTGAGGATTTTTCTTCGCCGTTGGTTCGTGCGACACCTAACAATCCCGCCTATCGATTATACCGTGTCTATGATCGCAAAGCAGAGCCACAACTGCTTTCGCTCATTAATGCCGACCGTTCAGGCAATTATGTCAATATCCTAGTGTAAAATGTGCCTTCCATAGCTTTGACATTGCTTTCGGAGATAATTTGGTAGTGTATTAACATGTTGGTTCTTGTGTTACAACACACATTGCCGTAACTTGCTCACCAATTCATTTCTTTTCTTCGTAATAGTTTGTTTTCTAAGGAGAACTATGAGAATGCGTTTTGTGAAGCAATTGTGTGCATTGGTATGCACCACAATTTGTGTTAGTGGTGTTGCTTTGGCGCAACAACCACAAATTCCTGCAGGAGCAGGAGCAAGACCCGGTGGTATTCCGGGCGCCGCAGGCGGAGGTGATATTAAACCCTATAAAGAGGTTATTACCGAAAAAGTCAAAACAGATTCCGGTTTGATAATTGTCCATCGTCTTGACGAAAAGGTATACTTCGAGATCCCCAAAAAGTTATTGGAAAAAGACATCCTCTTAGTGTCGCGGATCGCAAAAACTCCTCAAGTAGGTTTCGGACCGGGAATTGAAAATAATACCGAAGTTATTCGTTTTGAGCGTAAGTATAATCGTATACTCTTACGTACCATTAGCTATGTGAATATTGCGGCAGATTCATTACCAATTTATCGTGCTGTGCGAGATGCTAACTTTGATGAAGTTATCGGTTCGTATTCTATTATGGCATTTGGTAAAGACTCGAATTCTTTTGTCTTTGATGCAACTCCACTCTTTACTTCGGATGTCGGTATCATGACTATTGGTCAAGGTGAGCGTCAGCAATATCGCATTACAGCATTAGATCCAAGCAGAACATTTATTGAATTTGCTAAGAGCTTTCCGAATAATGTTGAGGTCGAAAATGTACTGACATATGGTGCGGAAAATGCCCCACAAAACCGTACATCACGGACAATGTCATTTACTTTACATCATTCATTCGTGTTGCTTCCTGAAAAACCTATGATGCCGCGCTATGCTGACAATCGTGTTGGTTTTTTTGGTTTACGTAAAGTTGACTACAGCTCCACTGAGCAAAAAGCAAAAACGCGTCAATATGTTCTCCGCTGGCGTTTAGAGCCGAAAGATCCAGCAGCATACAAACGTGGGGAACTTGTTGAACCGATCAAGCCGATCACATGGTACATTGATCCTGCTACACCGATACAGTGGCGTAAATATATCAAGCAAGGTGTGGAAGATTGGAAAGTTGCATTTGAAAAAATTGGTTTTAAAAATGCAATCATTGCGTTAGATCCACCGACCAATGATCCTGATTTTGATCCGGAAGACACGCGCTATTCAGTTATTCGTTATATGCCGACAACCATTCAAAATGCTGTTGGTCCTAATGTTCATGATCCACGTTCCGGTGAAATTATCGAATCAGATATTTACTGGTTTCACAACATTATGACCTTGCAAACAAACTGGTATTTCGCACAAGCAGTATCTGATCCTTTATCACACAAAATTCCGTTCCCGGATTCTTTGATGGGACGCTTAATCCGTTTTGTGTGCGCGCATGAGGTTGGTCATACTCTCGGATTCCCCCATAATATGGGTGCATCAAGCAGTTATCCTGTGGATTCATTGCGCTCAAAAACATTTACTGAAAAAATGGGAACAGCTCCATCCATCATGGATTATGCACGATTCAATTATGTTGCACAGCCTGGCGATAACGCAGCAATGTTGCCCAATATTGGTGTGTATGATGAGTGGGCGGTAAAATGGGGTTATTCAGCATTCCCTGATGCAAAAACACCTGAAGAGGTTCATTCAACCTTG
>DHLT01000238.1 GCA_002405405.1 Ignavibacteria bacterium UBA4661
AAGAACGTCGGTTCAAAGTACGTGGCAAATACAAAGTGATTAAGCTAAAAATTAAAGGTAGAAAACGCCTGATTCGATTGCGCCCCTTTTTGTACGACAATGAAGACGAATTACTGCAAGACCTTCGTTCTTTTACCCAACTCATAGGTAAATCATGAAACGATTTGTTATGATATGGTTGGTGTGGACTTTTGAAGTTGGACAGTATACTCTTGCTGTAGCCCAAATAGTGCCCAACACGTCTGCTTCATCAACGATACGCACATACCAAAAGACGAATTGGCTACCTGCAAAACAATACCCATCAACCTCTGACATTCTTGACTCACTTAGCACTGCATCACTACGCTTTCTACCGCAAAAATTCCGTCTCCAACCAACATCATTAGAGTGGGTCTATCAACGGAGTGGGGCGAGCATATATAACACGAATCTACCTGACTCATCTCTAACAACACTAACGATTCAAGCAATCTATTTACGGTACACACGTACCAGTAACAATGATATTCAGCGCTCTATGTCCTTACATGTACGCCCTACACAAGTTCCTGACATACGCATTGAATATCAGGACACTCTGTTGCCAACACAAGCTTTGTTATTACAGACCTATACGCATCCTTTTCTGCATGCCGACATTCCTCCACCCGAAGAATCATTAGCTGAAAAAATCGTTGAGCCGGCACTAATTATCGGCGGAGCAATTGCATCCTTGCTTCTTTTTTTCTTTCTTCGCACTCAATAAATTTTGTGTTGATGATAAGATTTCTGTATCGTGCAAGAGGTATAGAAGTTTTCCGCATTCGAAGACCAATTATCGTGAAGTTAAAACTTTTATTGACTAACTCATTCTCTTCTATGTTTATTGTCCGCTCTGCAACTGAAGATGACATACCTCCTATTGTGAAACTTGCCGAGCTTTCGCACAGAGAATATGCGCGTATGTCCCCACAACACCAAACAACAGTATCGGTAGAATATTTTACCGAACGAATGACAAAATCGTTTGACATCGCTGAATACTACACTTTGGTATGTTGTCCGGCGGATAATTCTCAAGAGATTTTAGGATACTGCCAATTTCTCATCAAACACTCGCAAGCCCCCTACCTCAAACATAAGATCCGCGCAATCATGGATAATATCGTCGTGAAGCAACAACATCGCAGACGAGGAATCGCCTCGCAGCTACTTGAAGTAGCTGAACAATATGCACTCATGAAGGGTGCTACAGTTATTGAACTCAACACACTTTCAATGAATAAAGATGCCCTAAAACTCTATTATAAACTTGGTTTCTCTGCTGAATCGGTTACCATGTCTAAGATTTTTCATCCGGAGGAATAATGACTCAATCATCTTTGGCTCTACTTTTTCGTATAGCTTTTTTGTGCGTCTTGACATGTACGATCCTACTCACGACGCAATGCAAAAGAATTCCTGAAGGTAATACACAAACAACAGAAGGTTCATACACTCCATCGAATAAACCTATTGTGAATTATACCCCAAAAGTTATTGCCGAATATCCACATGATGAAACTGCGTTTACACAAGGTCTTGTGTGGATCGGTAACAACACATTTATCGAAAGTACAGGACAATATGGTCGCTCGGATATACGAATAACAAATGCACAGACTGGTGCTGTACTGAATCGAAGAGCACTGGGTCCGCAATTTTTTGCCGAAGGTTGCTGCGTTTTGAATAGTAAGATTTATCAAATCACATGGAATGAACAAACATGCTTTGTGTATGACTCTGCTACGCTCAGCCCCGCTGGTCAATTCACCTATCGTGGTGAAGGGTGGGGAATTACCACTGATGGCTTTTCACTTATCATGAGCAATGGTTCAAGTTTTATTTCATTTATCAATCCGAATACTTTTGAAGTGCAAAGAAGTATTGATGTAACGATCGGTGGACTGCAGAAAATCCGCAACTTAAATGAGTTGGAATATATCAATGGTAAAATTTATGCAAATATTTGGATGACAGATTCTATTGTTGTCATTGATCCGCGTACCGGCAATGTTGAGGGTTTTATCAATTGCTCCGGACTCCTTCCTTTACAACTCCGAAAACCCACTACGGATGTACTTAATGGTATTGCTTATAACCCACAAAATGGTCGCTTGTACCTAACCGGAAAGTATTGGCCCCGGATTTACGAAGTTGATCTTGTCGTGCAGCAGTAAAAAATGACCACGCTCTATGCAGACCAATGTGTTGATTTTTTGACGGAAAAATTATTTTGAGTATTCATTATTGACTCTTTAGGATAAATGCCATGCGGTTATATTCCTTTCTTTGTTTCGTAGCTCTTGTACTGAGATATTCAATGCTCTCAGCGCAGCCGATGAGTACCGCCTCTGGCTCTCCACTGGATAGTTTATTGAAAGCACATCCTGATAAATTTGCCACTGTTCTTGCTCATGAGAAAAAACATCGGCTGCAAATTATTTATACGCAGATCAATCGTGATGCGAAGAATGTACCTCATTTCACGACATATGAATATCGCGTAAACCCTCATGAATACTTTTACCCTGCCAGCACAGTGAAGTTTCCTATTACACTCTTGGCATTAGAAAAAATTGATCGATTGGGGATTAAAAACGTAACCAAGTACACGCCCATGTTTACTGATAGTGCACGTCCCCCCCAACATACACACTATCGTGAAAGCAACACACGTAATGGATTCCCATCAGTAGCAGATTATGCCAAGCAAATTCTTTTAGTTAGCGACAATGAAGCATATAACCGCTTATACGAATTTGTCGGGAGAAAAACCATCCACACTATGCTTGCTGAAAAGGGCTTTTCTCAATTGAAGATTGTCAAGCGACTTTCATCCGGGACAAGCTATCAAGAGGATTATTGTACGAATCCTGTTCGCTTTGTGCAAGAACCAACTTCTCAACAAGAAGAACCCCGCACCTTATATTCTCAGGCTGAGACCTGCGATACAACACGATACGAATTTCCCTTACTCGAAGGCTTAAAACAAGGCAAGGGAGTTATGCGTAGTGGCAAAATTGTTCCCGAACCCATTGACTTCGGCAATTCCAACTATTTTCCGCTTCGTACTTTTCATGATATGATGCAAAACTTCATATTTCCATCGGTACAAAAACCCGAACAACGATTCAAACTGAGCAGCGATGATCGTGCATTTGTCCTCAAAGCTATGGGTATGTTTCCCCGCGAAAGTGATTATCCGAAATATGACTCCTCCTACTATGATGGCTATTGCAAGTTCTTTGTCTATGGCGACACCAAAGCACAACAAAATGGTACCGTACGTATTTTTAACAAAGTTGGCGATGCCTATGGCTACTTGATTGATTGCGCATACATTATTGACTTTACAACCAAAGCAGAGTTTATGATTGCGGCAACGCTTCATGTTAATGACGATGAAATTTTCAATGATGATAAATACGAATACGAAACTATAGGCTTCCCTTTTTTAGCAAATCTTGGACGTGTTGTATTGCAGTATGAGCAAAGTCGCCCACGTACATTTAAGCCAGACCTAAGCGAATTCGAAAAACTTTTTCCGCAAGCAAAACAATGACACCAACAGACCCCAAACAGTATATCAATATCACATATTCTATTCCTGAAGAAGAATATGATCTGTTTTATGGTGTGTTGTCAGAGCACCCATTTGTTGGAATTACTGAAGGATTAGACTCACTTGTGTTGTGCTTGCACATTGATTCTGAAATCGAGCATACCCTGAATACAATTACGCAAGATCTTGCAAATGCAGGTGTTCATGCTATTATAACCCAGAGTGATACGATTGTCGAGGAAAATTGGAACAAGGCATGGGAAGATTCAATTGAACCAATAATTATACCGTGTATTCTTGCGATCATCCCCTCATGGCGTGCAAAAGAATTTGTTGAATCCAGTGAACTGCCACGTCTTATCATCGACCCACAAATGTCTTTTGGTACAGGGCATCACGAGACAACACGTTTATGTTTACAACTACTTCACAAATGCGTCAAGTGCGGCTCTTCATGGATTGATGCCGGTACAGGTACAGGTGTGCTGGGTTTTGGTGCATTACTATTTGGTGCAAATGCAGTTTTCGCTTTTGATTATGACGAGTGGTGTGTCCTCAACACCAAAGAGAATATCGAGCGTAATCCTCACATTGCATCGAAAGCCATCCGCATTGAGCAGGCAAATGTCCTTACAGTTGACATTGGGCAAGCCGATGGCATTTGTG
Source organism: Ignavibacteria bacterium UBA4661 (assembly GCA_002405405.1). Lineage (GTDB taxonomy): Bacteria > Bacteroidota > Ignavibacteria > Kapaibacteriales > UBA4661 > UBA4661. The sequence continues at coordinate 4,253 of DHLT01000238.1, forward strand.
CGAATCTGCATCGGAATTTACTGTATGAAGCAAGTGAAAAGTTCTACCATGCTTTATCGGAACGCCATGGCATATTGATTGTGTCAGGTCTTTTGTGGATGGATGAAGACGAAGTTCGAGAACAAATAGTAGCAAGTGGATTTACCTATCAGCAGACTATTCGCGAAAATGATTGGATTGCCATGCAGTTTCAGGCATAGATGATTTTTCAATCTTGACGCGGTAGCTCAACCTTATCGTACTTGCTTAATTTTTGGATATCAAATGCAATAAATGCTGTATCGCTCGAAGTAATCATCGGTGTAAATTTTGCCCCCCATTCAAACTCTTCCGCGATGTACGATGACCGTGCATGAATGACATTATCAAAAGTGTCATCGTACCCTTTTATCAATATCACGATCTCACCGCTTGCTTCTTTAAACGCTTCTTTCGTCATACCCCACAACGGACTTTGTTCCGTAATCGGATGGACAATTGTCCATGGTTGCGCAAAAAAAGTAATATGTCTTCGCTCTAACTCTAACGGATAAAAATTTCGCGTCATTGCACCCTGAGCTCCGGTCGGTTCGACAAGAGATAGAATAACCGTTGCTTCAGCATCAATTACTTGGCTTTGATTGACATGTACAATCCGAAACATCATACCGGTACTGTTGTTGCGATAGGGTGAAATGAGGGTATTCTCGATAAACAAAATATTTGCTCGTGGTCGCGCAAAACGTCCATACATTAAGCCGGTAGCAAGAGCAAATGCTAATAACCCAAGCAATGCCTCAATCGAAGCAATCGCCCCGGTGAGTAATCCCTGAGGATTCACGCGCCCATAACCAACCGTTGTAAAGGTTTGGGTACTAAAGAAAAACACTTCCCAAAATTGATGCCACGATGTGTGCGTGCTATCAATACCTAAATACTCAGCACCAACAATGAAATAGACCCACGCAAAGAGAAGATTAACCAGCACAAAAAAAGACAATACAATTGAAAAAAACCATCCCCACGACATGGTGACCAAAGCATGATAAATATGCATTTGCTGAAAGAAGGTATAGCCATGTCGCTCTGAGTTGAACATACCATCGCGATTCTACAAACGTTGGCCACGCTTTCCAACTTGCGCTCCAAAACCCGACGAATCTAAAATTTTTGTAAAGCGATTCTGTGCCATACTTTCCCTGATTTACAATAGAAATAAATGATTTTATCACTTTTTAATATACTCGCTTACGCGATGTTTATTGATGTTATCTCTGCGCTCAAACAACTCCTTAAATACAGAAGATAACATCTCAAGCAAACTTGTTGCCGTAAGCGTATGGTGCGCATGCTGATGTGCAGACAATTCTCCTGCTTTAGCATGTGTTATG